>JAPWVK010000132.1 GCA_029241965.1 Candidatus Methanophagales archaeon | reverse complement strand
TCAAGCCCCACACGTCCGCATAACGAACCTTCTTCTCCTTTAGCGGCTTCTCTAACTTCACGTAAATCGCTATTGCCACTCCCTGCTGAATATCAAACACATTCTCATCCTTACCGCCTTCCGGTGTCTTCTCTCCTATCCTCGACGAGCCATGCAAATTCAGGATATAAATCTCGTCAAAAGTCGAAAGCAGTTCCTTTCGCATTCCGCGATGGATTATACCCGAAAGATACGAATTGTTAGTGATGTAGCCAAAAATTCCCTTACCTGTCTGGCTTATCTTCCAGTGTGCGAACCTGATGAACTTAATGTAATCGTCAGAAAGCGGCTGAATATTCCGCTCTTTCTTCACTTCCCGCTTGTAATCCGCCATCAACTTCTCGATAAACTCTGACTTGTTCTCCGAACTCACGGAATAAGGTGGATTACCCAGCACAACGAGAATCGGCTCCTTTTCCTTCACGTACATCGCTTCTTGACCCTCCTCTGTAAGCTGTTGTAGCAGAAGTTCCTGTTCCGGCTCTTTCATCTCCAGCGTATTAGTAAGGTAGAATTGGAATCGGTCATCCTCCTCAAATTCATAGTCCCACACTTTTTCCAACGACATCGCAACCCTGAGATGCCCAATTATGTAGGGAACGACTTGAATTTCAAAAGCGTAGAAATCGGCTAAGATGTGATTTTTTATATTCAATGGAATCATACCACCCAAACGATTGTGCTCCAATTCGAGCAGTGCTCTTCCAAGTGCTCGAATTATGAACGTTAAAGTGCCTGCCGCAGGATCAAGAAGTTTCAAACCTTCTTCTGCAAGTCCTTTCTCTTTACCGAACTTCTCCTTCAACAGTTTGTGAATGGATTTAACAATGTAATCCACCACTTCGGGAGGCGTGTAATAAACCCCTAATTTAGCCCTCTCTTCTGGGTTGTACTCGCCAAGGAAGGTATCATAGAAATGAATAATTGGATCTCTTGTCCCGTATGTTGCCTCCTTCTCTTTGGTAATAGCTACAATGTCTGTTTTGTTTAGCACGTTAAGGATGTCCTCAATAATCCAATTCATTGCTACTGGTGTATCTGGACCAACAAACGTATGGAAAATATGGCTAAGTAAAGGCACATTTCCGGGGATGAATTTCCAGGCATTCTCTTTATTTATCTCCTCCTTTCCCGCCATTATCTTTGCTGCAAAAAGACCGTACGTAATAGTTTGCGCATACAAATCAACAAATCGCTCCTCTGTCAAACTCCCAATAAGTGTTCTCATAAAAACTTCGTAAAAACTCTCTAAAGGTATAGAATCCCTATCTTTCCTTTCAAGCACCTCTTTTAAAATATGCCTCGAAAATTTCGTTTTATCCGCAAGCGTAATCGCAAGCCCAGAAGCAGTTCTTATCTCAGGTGTCGAAAAGCTGTAAAATTCACTGAGAAGCTCAAAGAACGAATCCAAATTTTCAGGTGCTGGTGGCTTTACATCTTGTAAGGCACTCAGGGAAGATATTTCTGCTTTGTATACAAGCTTGCCATCTCTATAAAGCCAGAATTCCAGAAAGTTGGTCAATATGAGATTAGGTAACGCATCACGATACCTTTTGAGTTGCTCCGACACTTCCACCGCGCGAAGACTTGTATCAGGTTTTTTCGCTTCTATATGCCCTATGATCTCTCCGTCCTTACGTATGAGGAAGTCAGGAATACCCACTTCTGTGCGCTTTGGTAAGACAAGAGCTTTAAAGCCTTCTTTAGATACGAAAAGCTGAGAACTTTCTTCAAATAGCTTTTCTAAGCAAGAATAGAAACTGCCTTCGCTGAAGTTGTATCCTGCGTAAATCTTGTGGATTTCTTTGAGGTACGCAGTAAGAATCTTCCGCAATTTGGCTGTTTCTGGAGTGGTCATGTTATCTATAGCTTTAAAGCAAGGATTTGATTTTAATGTATTAATAGATGACCACGCAAAAAGAAGAATATTCCTGAAGCTTTATATTAGTAAGGAGGGAAAAACGTTGCAACAAAGAAGTGATGACTTCGCAAAATGAGTTGCCCCGGTTAATCATGACGCCAAAGTCCATGTGGTGTGGATAGGCGAATGAAAAGCCCCACCGAAAGAGAAAATAGTAACAGTTTCACTTATTGACCGTGGCTGCGACGTTGTCACACATCATTCTGATTCTTATGCTCCCGGGGAGGTAGCGGCGAAGAAGTGTCTATTACATAAGTTTTGACCCAGATATGGGGCGATTTGCACCTCATGTGTTCCTGACTGGTGCGGTATGGCCGGTCATGACTGATATAGTGGAGGCGGTGCATAACGGAATGTGAGACGAATATCCTGTGCAGGACTGGTGGTATGGCCTGGCAGAAGGAGGAGCGAAACTTGCACCATTTAGCGATTTGGTTCATGATGATGTAAGGACGATAGTAAAAGAGAAAGAGCAAGCGATTATCGAGGGCAAATTCAAGGTCTTTCCGGGAATGACAGACGAGGAGCTGCGTGAGATTTATTATTTCTAGCCGAACGTAGTGGGTGACACCACATGCTGAGCGAAATTAGTTAATATTCTGTGGGCTTTGAGTAATTAAATGCCAAATGCGAATTGAAAGCGGCAAAAAGAGTTCTTATTTTTTGACTACTCTTTCAATCTACAAGAAAAGGTTTGGTGCAAATTGGGGAGAATGCCAGGTAAAAATAGAAAGTCTATTTATAGAGTTTGAAACAAGAGTAGAGTAGGAGGTAAAAAAATGGGCATAATAAAGAGGGATATAGCGGTATGCACGGCAGTAGCAGCAGTTGCAGTATTTTTCATACTGGCAGCACCAGTTCAAGCTCAGGCGAACACAACGCCACCAGCCAGTATTAGCGACTTAAATGAAACAGCAGTTGGTGATACATGGATTAACTGGACATGGACCAATCCATCTGATGTAAACTTCAGTCTTGTGATGGTGTATGATGTGGAGGGAGTACTTAAGACGAACGTAAGCGGTGTGTCTGGTAATATGAGCTACTTAAATACGTCCAGCATTGAGCCATTTGAAGCAAACACGACATACACGATTTGCACTCACACGGTGGATACAGAAGGAAATATAAACACCACATGGGTCAATGACAGTGCGACCACGCTACCATCACCGGAGGTAACACCTGAAGCTGAGGTAATACCCGAGGTTGAAGCACCGACTGAGACTGAAGCTGAGGTAGTACCAGAGGTTGCAGAGACACTTGAGGCTGAAGCTGAGGTAACACCCGCGGTTGAAGCACCGACTGAGGCTGAGGAGGTAGCGCCGCCAGAAGCAACACCTGAAGCGGAAGCACCGCCGAAAACACCGGGATTCGAAACTATTTTCGCTATTACATCCCTATTAGCAGTGACATATTTGGTGCGGATACGGAAGTAGTAAAGCAAAGAACGATTTTGTAAAGTTTAGGGGGCAAATAAATGTCCCTATTTTATTTTTCATCTTGATGAACGGTTTAAATGCCGGCAGAATTAAATATCCCACGCGGCAGGGCGTTGATTCTACAAGAAAGCATAACATCCAACTAAAATTAATGTATTTGTATAGCAGGGGTAAAACCACGAGATTTCACGAGATTAGCACAAGATTTTGGGGTTAACATGGGATAAAAAAAACTAATAGTGCACTTAAACCGGATTATAAGTATTATCTTCTCGTGAAAATCTGTGTAATCTGTGGTTAGCTAAGCAAATACAAATTAATTATTGACACAGATTAACGCTGATTAACACAGAAGAAATTAAATCCGTGTAAATCTGCGTCTTAAATAGGGAGAAGTTATACGTTATATACAATGAAAAACTAACCCTGAACATCCCGGAAAGGCTTTTAGCAATAGAGCGAATTGTAGGTGCAGGCGTGGATACACCAGGTACCGCCCGCATACTAGAGCTCTTGGGTGCCAGCAAATTCCCAACAGAACTGATTGATGAACTTAAACTGTACAGTGAGTATCTACCGAAGGCGCAGGAATTACGATTTACGCAGGAGCAGCGGTATCTTCATTTCCTGTGGGACGCTCTCGACAAACTACCTATGAGTCTGGTTGTGAACTTCGCCATTCCGTTCCGGCGTATCATCGCCCAGCGATTATTCAAGAGCTGTGGCAAGAACTTCATAGCAGAAGAAAACGTCCGGTTCAACTTCGGTCAGAATTTGGAAGTAGGAAACGATGTGTTCCTGAATCGCGGCGTGTATCTGGACGCCAAAGGTGGAATCGTACTGGGGAATTTCGTGGCATTGGCCGAGGGCGTAGAGATTTACACTCATACGCATTCGGAATCCGAGCATAGCGAGAGAAGTTACGGCAAAGTAGTGGTCACAGACTTTGCTAAGATATACGCCCATGCCACGGTCTTACCCGGAGTCACAGTAGGCGAACAAGCAATTGTGGCTGCGAAATCATTGGTAAGCGAGGATGTGGCACCTAACATGGTAGTGGCAGGCATTCCGGCAAAGGTCATCCGGGCGAGAACGACAAACGGAAGGAAACGCGAGGAATTGGACCATATATGGCTTTATGATGCCGCATTCCAAAAATAATCCGGTTTGCGCGATATCGTATGGACTTCGGACTACTATAGTCATTCCGAAAATGTAACCACAAGATTACGCAGTTTTTCACGAGAAACCTTTTCTTAAAAAGAAAAGCTTTACCAAAAGAATACATACATTTTTCTTTTAGCACAGGTTTTCTTTTTCTGCGAAGCGTTTTTGATAAACCTTTTCTTAAAAGGTTTTAAAGAAAAAGTGTTGTGTAATCATAGGGTCATAAAAAGTTTGATACATTATTCTTGTCCGCTTGGGTCTCTCCGCGAGCCGCAAAAGTTTCTAAAAATAGCCACACAAATGCACAACAGCACACAAAAGAAAAGCCACCGTCCCAAGCACAATTCCACCTACCGTGTAGCATTTATAGCCTGATGAAGGCGACATATCTGCAAGCTCTATCACAGTCCAGAAATAGGAATCGTTGGCATGCGATACCATAAATGTGCCCGAAGCCATGGACATCACTGCAATCTCCAGTGGCAAGCCAAGTTCAGGCAGAACAGGCAGAATTAAACCAGGAACAACCAAAAATGTTACGAGTCGCGAACCCTGAACGGTCTGTATTGCAACGGCAACCAAAAACGGTATAAAAATTGAGGGCAACCCTGACCTTATAACCATTTCACTCAGTTCTTGACCAACACCGGTCATTGCCAATGTGGACCCAAGAGCACCGCCTGCACACAAAACCAGGATTATAGCACCTCCCCTCCTCACCGCTTCGTCTGTCCATGCCTTAACTTTGAAGCCACGAGCAGCGACGAAAACAAGCAAAACTCCTATCAATAACGCTATATTTGGGTCGCCCAAGAAACTTAACACGGGAGCATGAAAAAGGAGGTTAGAGAAGATAAGCGCTAATGGAACAACAATGGGCGGGTATGCCCTCAATCTACTTATTTTATCACGCTGCGTTTCTGCGGTGCTCGTTGGAATCGCTCCGAATTTGCAAAATCTGCTCGCGTATAGATAGCCAACCAATGTGGTTGGAATAGCAATAAACAGACCTAATATGAAGATGTCAGTCCCTACAACTCCAAATTCCTCTGCCGCTGTGTATACACCAGGTGCTGGATAAATAAGCTCGTATGACGCAAGCGTGCCGAGAGATAACGATGTTGCCGCCACTCCTATGGGTATCCTCTGCTTAGAAGCGATCTCTCTTGCTATCGGTATGAATATCACGTATGCTAATATGCAGCACATTACCGGTACTGCTACTATGAAGCCGAGTAAATTCAATGCAAGGACGGGCTTTTTTGTTAGGCGTATGATATCATCTGCGATTACAGACGTCCCTCCAATTCCATCTAAGACCATTCCTATTATGCTACCGCAGACAATGATAATCGCAAGATGGTAAATCACCCGGCTCATGCCGGTTAAGATTGATTCCAACCCATCAAAAGGTCTTGCCGCTAAAACGGCAACGAATATAGATATACTAATCAAGCACAAAAAAGGATGAATCTTAAATTTAGCAGTCATAACCAGGATGAGAATCAAAGCGAGAAGAAATATTAGTAGGGGATTCATCTTTGTAATATCTTTATCTCGAAGATTTAATTAAATTATAACCATGTCAAATTATGTTCTAATATTGAGGTTATGAAAGAACACGAACCCACAGTCAATAGGCCTGAGAATGCCATGATGAAGAAGATTTGGGCGTTGAGCAGGACTTACGGACTACAACCGATCCATAGGGTATTACTGGGCCATGACGGCTCCATGACAGAACTTCTGGAGTTAATCTCGTGCTGTGAAGTTACGCTTCGCACGATCAAGCAATCCGTAGTTCCTTGCCCTCCGGAAGCAGCAGACCTGCTTGCGGTAGCTGTTGGAGAACCCGCAAACGAGCGTGACATCCTAATTATTCGGCAGTCAGATGGTTCGCCACTCCTCTACGCAAGGTCTTATACCCCACTCTTAAGGTTAGAACCTGCCTTCAAAGACGACCTGATGAGAGCCAACATCCCCATCGGCAAGATTATGCAAAAATACCGAATTGAGGCTCGGAGAGAGATATTAGATGTCGGCTACATTGATAACGAGCGTAATCTTGAAGAACTATTGGCTCGTCCCCCGCCCTACCTCTGGAGGTCGTATAACATCATCACCCAGCGTAAACCGCTGATAACCGTCAAGGAGTACTTCTCTACCTCGTTCCAAACGTTATGAAAAGCGGTGTAGTCCGTGGTTAGGCTATATACATATTACCCAATGTATTTCCCAATGGGATATGAGAACCCGCAGATATTGCAATGAAACCCAGGCAGTTCTGCCTTGCATAGCGGGCATACTTTTTCCCCTTTTGCCTTTGGTACTTCACCCACAACCTCTTTGTATATCTCATAAAAGAACAGATGCTCTTTATTCATTAATTCCATCCCATAATCTCTCTTCTTAGCGGCAAACTCGGCATCCGAGATTTTACGTCTGATAACCGCTCTGAGATTCGTTGCTCCTGACCCGAACTCTATCGGTTCTTTTGCTCGCCATGCTACCGCACCCAACTTATTCTCAAATGCCTTTCTTAAAATCCACTTACCGTAAATTCTCCCTTCTACCGCTCTTATCTTCAAGCTGGAATTCACGTCAAGCGCGAAGTCAACAAGTTCTTTATCCAGATACGGCTGTTTTATCCGCACGCCGAGAAAAGTGCCAAGCGTATTAGAAGAGAAATGCATCGTTCTCGAAATAGTTCTTATATACGTATTCAACTCGTCATGCGGTAGCTCGTGCATAAAAGAATAACCCGCGAAGAGCTCATCGGCACCGTCGCCCGTCATCACGTGGTCTATTCCCAGCTTTTTTGCTTCTTTTAACGCTACATAAATGACCAAATCATTAGGGATAGCAGGATCAAAACTTCTGACCGCCTTTATCACCTCTGGCAGTTTCTCCAATGCCTCGTCTTCCGTTATGCTTATCGGGTGGTGTTCATAATGGAACCGCTGAGCGATTTTTTTTGCATATCCAAGGTCGGCAGCATGCGTCCCCGTCATAGATACCGTAATAGCCTTCTTGTTTCTCTTAGCCGTGAGTGTAGCTATTATACTCGTGTCCAAACCTCCGGAAAGCAGTAAAGCATCCGCATCGTTTCTCGCCACAGCATCGCTCAATAGTTCTCGTAAAGTGTTACAGACTTCTTCCTCTTCCTTAGTCATCTCCTTCATTTTAAGAACTCACTCCTGGGACGCATTTTACCGAAAGTGTTATTTTTAAATATGCTTTTTAAAAAGAAAGGGTTGGTTTAAAGAGATGGAGACGAGGAAAAAGATAGCGGCTTTTCGGCCCGATAATGTGCTCAAACGGTCGAAGGAAAAAGCGGATAGACACGGCTTTGATTTCTTGGGATTTCCTGTGTTTGAACTGGTGGAAAGGAAAGAGGCGCTGAAGGAGATAAAGGAAGTTTTTGAAGAGGGTGTGGACATGGTTGTTTTTACCAGTCTGAATGGGGTAAAGAACTCGTTTAGCATCTGCGAAGATGAATTTGACTTGAAAGAGAAGCTTAGGGGTGCTGAGGTCTATGCTATTGGTCCGGCAACGAGAAAAGAGCTGGTGAGATACGGTGTGCGTGTAGATTTCATGCCCGAAGAATACAGTGCAAAAGGACTACAGAAGCTACTGGATGCGCAAGGAGGACTTGAGGCTAAAAGGATCGCTTTTCTTAGGAGTGCCGAGGGTGGTAAGGAGATTCTGGACTTTTTAGATGAAAAAGGTGCTTTAGTAAAAGATATATCAGTGTATAAAGTGCAAATAAAGGATTCCGAGGTAGAAAAAGGGTTATTCTCTGATTTGGTGAGTTATAATCCCGATTACGTTATATTCACAAGCTCTTTAACTTTTAAAACATTTTTTGTGCTCGCGGAAAAGTTTGGAATGCGCGAACAGATTCTTGACGTCTTAGCTACTGCGAAGATTGCTGCGATTGGCGATTTGACCGCCGAGACAATACGGGAAGAAGGCATGAAGGTGGATATTGTAGCCGGGAAAAGCACGTACACTGAGGTTTTGAAGATGTTAAAGGAAGACGCATCTGAATAACTCAGTATAAATCTGGCGATATATGAAACGGTGGATAGGGATTTAAAAGAAGCAGAAAGAGATAGAGATAGAGGATTGCTATGCAAAAACAATTTTTAAAATTGCTTTTTTCCCCTCTATTTCCAAATTCGCCACGGGTGTTCAGAAGTTTCGTTGAAATACACAAATAATAATATTAGTATAAAACAAAAGAATGCGGAAGTAGTAACTGATACAAAAAGAATGAAATCGCTGTTTGTCATTGTTCCAAGCATATAACCGCGAAATATCCCTACGATTATAAAGACCGACATAAAAATTGCTAAGGGGATAGCTCTGATTAATATTTTAGCGTTTAGATTATTGTTTCCTGTAGCATTCATAGTTTTCTCGCTCATTTCATCACCTTACTAATATTATGCTACATCTATTTATTTAACGCTATTTCATAAAGTGTGAGATGGAGCTGGAGGAGGGATAAGACTTAATTTTGCAGAGGTGTCAATGGAGAAACACAGGGTTGACTTTGGACACCTATTGATGCTGTCTCCAACAGCCTTAGGTTAATCATTGGATGAATATCTTTCCACCAGCCAACCCACATTTCAGCAAGTGCTGAAAAACGCTTTAGAGAGGATCGAGAAGAGAGGGTAGCTATGACTCTATTCATCACAAACTTTTCACCGGATACTTCTTCTTCACGATAAGATAAGTAATAAGTAATCCGATAAAGAAGCCAAGAAAAGATAAAGAAAGAAAAAAGATAAAGCAGGCCATACCACTGCACGCCCTCCACTTGCCGAGCGCAAAGCCGCCGAATAAGCCTGCGATAGTAAGGACAGAAATAAGAAAGGTATAAGGAAGAGCTTGTAGTAAAACATTGGTCTTGAACTCCTCCCTTATTTTCCCTATTAGTCCTTTATCATCCTCCTCTTGCATTTACTCTTTGCTGTCTGCTTTTGGCGCTATATGCTATCCAATTATATCTTCGTCCATAGCATGAACGCAATCAGAAGCCCGTATATAGCAATCGCTTCTGCGAGCGCAACGAATATCAGTACACGACCAAACACCTCTGGCTTCTCTGCCGTTGCACCAGCAGCCGCCACTCCGGTAGCTGATATACCCCAGCCAGCAGCCAGCGCCGAGCCTACCATTGTAATAGCCGCTGCCATTGCTATCCATCCGCTGTCTGTAACCCCACCAACGGACACTGTTACGTCTTCTTCTACCGCAGCCGCGATTCCTACTCCTGCAATGAGCAAGAGCATACAAAGCGTAAATGCAAATGCGTATTTCATCTTCATAGTCTTCTCTTTCACCTCTTTCTTTATGTTTATACTGAATGGAGATTATGTCAGTGGGTTATATAAAAGTAAGTGTTTTTTCGTCAAGTTGCCCGTAACCGCAAGCGAAGTCATCTCTTTTACTTGAGTGCTGTTCTTAGTTCCTATCGCGGATTTCTCTTCGCTACGTTATCCGTCACTTTGTCTTTCTCCATCGCTTCGTCAGGAATTTCTCGAACTCAATTATGAAGAACATCGGGAGCGAGACCAAAATCATCGGTATCCACCACTCGGCAGGCAAGGGTGCGGTTCTAAACGGATTAATGCCAATAAATGGCGGTGCGTAGATTATTGTTAGTTGCAGCCCGAGCGTTACGGCAGCGCCGATAAGCACCCATTTATTTGAGAACGGGCTGAACCTAAATGCCGACTCGGTTATTGACCGCGCGGTGAAGAGATAACAGATGTGAACCAGCATGACAGTGGTGAACGCAGCGGTTTGCGCTGGTATCAGTAGTTCCTTGTCATCTACTGATCCGGTAAAGACCTGCATACCGTAATAGTAAAACACTATGAACCCTGCGAGTGCCATTACCAGTGACACCAACCCCACTTTCTTGAAGAACGGGCTGTCAGTTATCTTCTCTTCCGGGTCGCGAGGCGGCCGTTCGAGTAAACCGTTCTCCTTCGGTTCTTTAATAAGAGGCAGTGCGAGGGCTACCGCATCAATCAAATTTATCCACAGGATTTGCACCGGCTCGATCGGGAGGCAACCTCCGAAATGGGGATTGAAGAGGTATATAAACGGCGCCATGAGTAGCGCACCCAATATCAATAATGACTGACCACCATTTGTGGGCAGCGTGTACATAATGACCTTACGGATGTTCTCGAAGACATGTCTCCCCTCTTCCACAGCCGCGACGATGCTGGCGAAGTTATCATCTGTTAGAATCATATCCGCAGCTTCCTTGCTCACTTCGGTTCCTGTTATCCCCATTGCTATCCCGATGTCCGCAGCTTTTAACGCCGGCGCATCGTTCACGCCATCACCAGTAACCGCGATAATATGCCCCCTTCTCCGGAACAGTTTGGTTACCCTGAACTTATGTTCCGGGGCAACTCGGGCATATACCGAAACTGTATCCACAACTTCATACAGCTCATCATCGCTCATTCTTGACAGCTCTTCTCCGGTCAACACGGTATCATCACCAATGCCCAACCGCCGTGCAATTGCTTTCGCTGTTTGCGCGTGGTCGCCTGTGACCATCACTACCTTGATTCCTGCACGTTTGCATTTTTCGACCGCTTCTATCGCTTCTTCTCGTGGCGGGTCTATCATCCCTTGAAGTCCGAGAAAAGTCAACCCTTTCAAATCTTCGGGTTTGAGTGCTTTTTTATCCGTCGGCACATGTTTATATGCCATACCCAGAACCCTCAAAGCTTCTCCTGCCATAAAATTTGCCTCGGCATGTATCTCTCCACTACGCAGAGGTGCTATGCTTCCATTTACCAATTGGTCTTGGCACATCCTGAGAACACGCTCCGGCGAGCCCTTTACATAGATTACATTTTCATTCATACCTTCGTGCAAAGTCGCCATATACTGCTGCTCCGCTGCAAAAGGAAACTCATCCAATTTTGGAAGGTCTGAGGTAATCCCTGCTTTGCTTGCTGATACCACAAGAGCGCCTTCCGTTGGGTCGCCTATGATGCCATACTCGTTATTAGTCTCAACGAGCGTGGCGTTATTGCACAAATAGCCAACTTTCAATGTTTCAATCAGCTCTTTACCCTCTTGTTCTGGATTAATAGCGTTATCACTGATAACGAACTTGCCCGAAGGCGAATAGCCAACACCACTCACCTGGTATTCTTTTCCACCGCAGTATATCCGAGATACAGTCATTTGGTTCTTGGTGAGCGTCCCTGTTTTATCGGTGCAGATAACCGTAGTGCAGCCAAGCGTTTCGGCAGCGGGCAGCCGCTTTATAAGCGCATTTCTACGTGCCATTGCTGTCACACCGAAAGCTAAGGTTATGGTCAATATAGCAGGCAGCCCCTCGGGTATTGCCGCAACAGCTAAGGACACCGAAGCAAGGAACGAATATTCAAGATTAAAGCCAAATA
Source organism: Candidatus Methanophagales archaeon (assembly GCA_029241965.1). Taxonomy (GTDB): domain Archaea; phylum Halobacteriota; class Syntropharchaeia; order Alkanophagales; family Methanospirareceae; genus QENJ01. The sequence continues at coordinate 5,572 of JAPWVK010000132.1, read as the reverse complement.
ATAGCGCCAGTATGAAATTAATAGCCGCGATTACGAGTACGGCAATTACCAAAAGCCGGGTGAAGTCCGCCATCTTCCTCATTAAAGGGGTAGTGATTTTCTGTGTCCCTTTCATAAGCTCTGCGATTCTGCCTATTTCCGTATGCTCTCCTGTTGCTACTACAACGCCCTGTCCCGAGCCCTGAGTGATGAAAGTGCCGCTGAACGCGATGCAGTGCTGGTCCGCGGGTGATATGTTAGGTGTCGAGATAGGCGCAACATTCTTTCTCGTAGGGACGGATTCACCGGTAAGTGCGGCTTCATCGGCACTCAGGTTCTTTGCGTAGAACAGGCGCAAATCCGAGGGCACTTTATCTCCTTCCTCTAACCGAACCACATCACCTGGAACCAATTCGCGTGCGGGTATAACCTTTATCTCGCCATCGCGGAACACGGTACACTCGGGCGTCATCATCTTTTCTAACGCTTCTACTGATTCTTCAGCTTTGCCTTCTTGAAGGAATCCGATTATCGTATTGGCAAAGACCACCGCCAAAATAACCGCAGCGTCCATCCACATGTCCAGAATGACGGTAAAAGCCGCGGCAACAAGCAGGACATAGACCAAAGGGCTGTGAAACTGCATAAGAAACCGGATGAGCGTGCTTCGCTTCTTGAACTTCAGTTCGTTGTAGCCGTATTCTTCCTGCCTTGCTTTTGCTTCACTGCTGGTAAGACCAGTACTGCAGGATTCTAAAGCATCAAAAACCTCTTCTGCTGATTGTTGATACCATCTCTTCTCTTTCTGCAATGCCTACTCCTCCAACTATAAATTAATGTATAGCTAAGCACAGGATTACACGTATTTCAACGGAAAAAATCTTTAAACTGCTTCGCTGTTCTATTACAGTAGCACTGCTGATTTTTTTGTCTTAGCTATACCACATTTTAGCGAGCTAAAATACGCTCACTTCTCTCTTTCTCTATTGCATATCGCTCTGTAATAAAAGCACGCTTCGCCTTGTACTTAACTTTTGCCTCGTCATAGCCGTATTCGTCCACGAGTTTCTCCAGTAATCGTTTTTTACTCTCTCCGTTCAGCTCCAAGTCATTCATTACTGTCTTTACTATCCGCGCCTTTTCCTCATCTTTTTCTTCGTTCATTTCTTCATACCGCCCTAAAAACGAGGCTACGAACCTTTCTATATCTACAATACCTTTCTCATCAGTACCGCCCCTTCACCGTCTTTGTAATAAAAAGGAATAAAACCAACGTCTATAAATCCCATACTTCTGTATAATCGTTGTGCTATCTGATTGCTTACTCGCACCTCCAGTCGCGCAAACCCTATTTTGCGCTTCCTCAGCGTATTAAAAGCCAGTTTTAACAACACACGGCCTACGCCCCAACCTCTATATCTCGAATCCACAGCAAGTGCAAATACCCGCCCGTCACCCTCAAGCGTTAAAACCAGAACTACGAAACCTATCACACTATCATCATTCTCCACTACCATGAATCCCGCAGGCCAATCTTCGTATAACTCCATATACAAAGCCGAATCACCATCCAGAGACGACTCCTCCTCTATCTCCATCACTCTCCTGATGTCGGGCATTTCAAAATTTCGTATTTTTATCTTGATTCCTTTTGTCGTGCTAATAACCAGCGGTTTCATCATTTCTCTCTTTTTTTGCTTATATGGTATTTGTCAGTGGTTTTTTTCATTCTTCCTGTTCCTCTTTTAGCGTATAGTAGGTCACGAACTCGCCTATCTTCATCATCATCTCCTCGCTTAAACCATATGCCTCTTTCCTCATTCTTGCACGCTCACACCATTTCTCTATCACTTCTTTTTCGCGTTGCATGTCTGCGAGCGGTTTGTTCATTCGCACTTTCACGTCCTTCGCCTGCTGCGCATATTGCATCCGCTTTGAAAGCAAATCTGCAATGGCATCGTCTATTTCATCTATCCTTTCCCGTATCTCCCACAGTTCCTCTTCACCCGATGACATCTCCATCACATTTATAAATGATGCGGCTAAAATAAGAAGAGAGCATGATGTCCCAACAGGATAACGAAAGCGAAGCAGAACAAAAGCCCCCGGATAGCTGGAGCTTGCGAACGGGGACAAGCACAGACATGAATAGGGAGAATAGAGGATATAAGAGCGCTAGCAGGGGTAGCGGTAGAGGGCAGTATGAGAATGAACATAAGAATGCAACTGCGGGATATGCAGAAGAGAGTCTTGAAGAGTCCTCTCAGTCATGTCTCTTCCTTCTTCCACAGCTTCTCGGATGTGTTTAGGCAAACGCCGTTTTCTTTGATTTTTTGCTCGTTCACCGGTCTTCTGGCTGGAATTGGATTGAGTTTGATGTCCGATATGTTGCGACTGCTTCCCGGTCTCATGATACTTATTCCACCTGCAATCGCCATGCGTGGTAATGTCTATAGCGCACTCGTATCCCGATTGGGAACTTCCATGCACCTCGGTCTTTTCGCTCCCACGCTGAAGAAAGGAGGTGTGTTATACCAGAATGCGTATACGTCTGTGTTACTAACGCTCATTCTTTCCGTTATCCTTGGCTTCCTGGCGAAATTAGTAGCAGAAACGTTTGGTATGACGAGTATTGCTCTTCACGAATTCATCTTCATTTCGGTAATCGGCGGTTTGATCTCTGGGGTCATTCTGCTCGGCATCTCCATTCTCGTCTCTATTATAGGCTACAATAGAAATTGGGATTTAGATAACGTGTCCTCACCCGTAATAACATCCGCCGGCGACATGATAACCATACCCTCATTGTTCTTCGCGGCCGTTCTATTGCTAAAATTAAACCAGTTCCATGCCAAAGGTTGGCTATCACCCGTCACGCTATTATCCGCTTTATTCATCTCCGTGGCGGTTTTATGTGCAGTAAAAGGGCTGAAATCAAACGATACCACTATAAGACGCATTCTTTTGGAAAGTATCCCGATGCTTTTCGTCTGCGGCATTCTCTGCACTCTCGCCGGAATAACACTGAATATGAAGCTGGAAGAACTAATAGCTATTCCCGCTATATTGGTGATCATCCCGCCCTTTTTGGGTGCGTGTAATGCGTTAGGCGGTATATTAAGTGCTCGGCTTTCCTCTATGCTTCATATCGGTACGGTGGAACCGAAGTCGTTTCCCGATAGGCTCGTATCCGCTAATTTTGCCGTGATATACCTCCTTTCTGTATCCGTATTTTCATTTGTTGGCGTATTGTCATACGTTGTGGCTACTTATATCGGAATGTCCACACCCGGTGTATTAGAACTGCTAACCCTCTCCCTTCTAGGTGGCATATTATGCACCACCTTCCTTAACTTCGCGTCCTATTACATAGCAATTTTATCCTTTAAATTTGGATTGGACCCCGATAATGACACTATACCTCTAATAACCAGCTTGACAGACATAGTAGGCGTTTTATGCCTCCTGTTTGCGATGGCTGTAATTTTATGAACTAAAGTTTTTCTTTTGGTAAAGCGATTCTTTTAGTATTGCTAAAGCAATGGAACAGCAAAGCGGTTCAAAGAAAAAGATTCAATGCAACTTCCTACGAAATATAGCAGTGGATGCAAGAGCATAGATGAGCTATTAGGTGGTGGGTTCGAGTCCGGCACTGTAACACAATTGTACGGCGAGGCGGGTAGTGGTAAGACCAATATATGCCTCCAGGCAGTGATAGGCTGTGCTAAAAAAGGGAAGTCTGTGATCTATATTGACAGCGAAGGCTTCTCGCCGGAAAGATTCTTACAAATTGCCAGCTCGGATAGCGATGTAGAAGATGTAGAAAGCATAGCGCGGCGAATTATAATATACGAACCACAGAGTTTCGAGCAGCAAACGTCGTGCATAAAAGAGATAGAGCAGGTGATAAAGGAAAAGAAAGAGGTCGCACTCGTAATACTGGACTCCGCTACGCTTTTCTACCGATTAGAGCTGGACGATGAAAGAAGCATATATTTGCGGCGTGTATTGGCGAACCAGATAATGAATCTACTGGAACTCGCACGCAGGCATGACCTCGCGGTTATAATAACCAACCAGGTCTATACGGACATAGAGAATGGCAAATTACGACCTACGGGAGGATATGCACTTGAGCATCTATCGAAGGTAATCGTGCAGCTTGAGAAAGCGGCGGAAGGGTGGGGTAAAAGAAAAGCCGTCTTAAAGAAGCACAGGTCTATGCCCGAAGATACGTCATGCGTGTTTTTTATCACAAGCAGAGGCGTGGAAGATATCCGTTACGAGAAATGAATATGCTTTGAGACATTATCAAAATTTATAGTGATTGTTACAGGATTCACGCCATTTACGTGGATTATCTCACCTATTTCCGTGCAAATGTCGCGATGAATGCAGTCCACACAAAAGTTCCAAATATAGCGTCAAAAGACTGCTTGTACGTTTTAGAGTACCACTATCCGAAGAATATTCCCTTCTGCATAAAAGCATGCTAATTTAAAGTTTATATGGAGAGAGAGACTTAGTATATAGAAGAGATGAAAAAAGGAAGTTTTTCGTTCTTCTTTGTAATAGCAGCAGTCGTTGTTTTTTCTTTTAGTCTTAACCCGGCGTCAGCATTAGAATTAGCGAATGCAGAAGATGAGACGTATGCTATGCAGATAAACGAACTCGACTGCGAGATAACCGATTACGAAATAAATCTGGATTTATGGCATTTTAGCATTACTGGATGCTATACCGTGACGTTTAATAATTCTGGAGATACTGATATGTCAATAAGGTGGAATGAACCTATTAATGATACTTCTCAGGAAGAAGAGAAAGAACTAATAGTACCGCAAAACACAGTGAAAAAATACAGCGTCACTTTTTCGTTTAATTTGTTGTCACGCGATTTTTCGTACGAATATAATGAGATATACTAAAAGGGTTTGATTATGAGCTCAGCCTAATAATTTCTTTTTAGCCATAGACTGTAATTTAACGGTTTATACTCCCACTCTTTTTATCCCGAAAAAGCGATGAAGACGAATAGCGGAAGGGATATGAAATAAGCCCTGTTTGGTTTTAGGGAACTCACAACGTATTTGTTTAGCTAACCACAAGATTCCACAGATTTTCACGAGAGAATAATAATAGTAACCAAGCTTTAGTGTTTTATTAACTACTTTATCCAGTATTAACCCCTAATTCTTGTGTTAATCTTGTGGAATCTCGTGGTTTTTTACATCAGCTATACAAATACCTCACAACTAATAATTTACCCAACATTACCGCAGAGAACGCTGAGTTCGCAGAGAAAATTAGGTGTTGGGTATCAGGTGTCTGTATCCATAATCTAAAATATACATCCTCGGCGTTCTCCGTGAACTCTGCGGTTAATCTGACGCTATCGAGTTATTAGGGGCATGTCTTTGGGTAAACTATTTATTGGGAGTTCCCGTTATACATCCCACATTCCGCACTTTAAGTTTATAAAGACGGTATTTTCTGAATTTCAATCCGCTATGAACCGGTTATTTACGTAAGTTATACCGATTTACATTCGTATTGCAGATGACACTTCGGACTATCTTCTTTTTTCGCTATT
>JAPWVK010000131.1 GCA_029241965.1 Candidatus Methanophagales archaeon | reverse complement strand
TTTATTCAATGCGTCTTTCACTTTTTCATCCGGGCTGCACCTTATTGGATTTCTGGACATGATGTGCCCCGCCTTTTCGAAAGTTTCATAATGTAAAGCCTTTTTATCCGGCAATCCAAAGTATGAAACTTTTTTTGTTGGCGAAAAGATATTTAAAATGTCGTGTTCTGTTATTATTCCTACCAACTTTTTGCTTCCTTTGCTTTCAACAACCCAGACGTGGTCGCTTTCAGTTAGGATGGATAAAACGCGGTCTATGCTCGCATCTTTTTCTATTAGAGGCAGATCCCATATCTCCTCATCCATAATATCTTCCGCAGGGATTTCATAAAATTCTGGTATCAACTGTTTCCCTTTTGCCGGTATTGTCATAGTCCCAACTTCAAAGTAACTATCTCAAAGGGGTTCACCGTCAACTCTATATTCCTGCCCTTATACTTCAACTCTTTTTTCACTCCCTCATCCTCTTCCTCCAGCATATTCACCACCCTGACCTCCTTTGGCTCTCGGAACAATGTTATTTTAGCATCCGTCTCTTCTCCCTTCGTTTCGTAAAATCTTAGAATCACTTCATCTCCATCCTCCGCTTTTTTCAGCGCGGATAAAATGACGTTATCGGGCTCTATTTCCAAAAACGAGCTGTTAAGAGGAAGTTTCGTTTCCTCCTGTAACTGCATTGCATCCAAACGACAGTTGAACTCATAGGCCTGTTTGTAGGATGAAGCTGCCCACCAATCTCCTTTGTGCGGATAAATGGAATATCTAAATACGTATCTTCTCAGCTCCTGCGCATCAGGAACTGGAATTGCCGGACCCATTCTACCATCTGATGAGAGCATTAAAACACTTCTGAGCAGTGTTAAATAGATGTCCCCATCTCTTACCTCGTTCTCCGGAGTCCCACGGTGAATCACGGTTAAGCCCTTCCTACCATCAGAATAATCAAACCATTTCAGCGAGGGGAATGTACCGCAGGGGTCCTCCACCCACCCCCCCTTTGGCTTATAGTACCACTGGTCTGTCGGTCGAGAAACAACGCCAAATTGAGTTCCACAGGCATAAGTCGAAGATTTCATATCCGTGGAGAACCGGACCCTGATCCGAGCCCTCGGATGCCGGTCCACTATGATCGTGACGAAATCTATCCTTGGAATGTCCCGGTAAACTATTATCTTCTTTGTGCACTCCAGGAATTTATGCCGCCAGATAAGTGGCTCCATCTTCTCCGTCAATCTATATGGCCAGCGCAGTGAAAAATAATCGGTCTCAACATTGATAACACGCCTCAAAGGACTTTTTGCTATACCAAAATTCTCCACCCGGAATGAGCCGTACTTCACCCCTTCTCCCTTTTCTGTCTTCAAAGGGGTACCTAATGTTGCACGGTGGTAGTAAAGATCGCCGGTTTCTTCCTCCAGTACAAGCTCATTTGCACTACAAATTCTCTCCCGCGTCTCCCCTCTACCGTCCAGAGACACGTCAATCAACCCCGTGGCTGGGTCAACATCTACCCCGAAGAATCTGTTTTCTATGGTGTTTCCCCGTTCCATGATAAAATTCGGGTCATAGGGATGCCGTTTAGGCTCACGCTCAAGGATCTTATAGACCTTATATCCCAATGCAGGAACCGTGGGAACAAATCCTATTCTCGCATACCTCAACGAGTCATCATCATACCTCGCAAATTTTACTACTTCCACATCTATCTCCTCTTCTCCACTCTTTAATCCGCAAATCGTTACTATTTTACCCCGATCAAAGTTCAAATCCATCTCTATCCAGTTCGTCACTTCCCACGACAGCGAGTTAAATACTATCAGATCCCCATATCCACGCATCTTCAACAACTGTATATGGGTCTCGTCTGATTCAAACCCTGCCTCTGATTGCGCCTCTACCACTTGAGTATGTGCGCGATTGCAGCGGGTGGTCATCTCTGTATTGAAAAAGCCACGGAAATGTTTCACTTCATCGTAACCCTCATCCATACCCGTTCCAGGGGCCACATCATGAAATGCAAGATACAAAATTTTGCGCCAGCAATTTATCATCTCTTCAGAGGGATATGGATTATTCAGTAGGTAAGCTATTGTACTCCACCGCTCACAATACACTAACCAACCCTCGTACTCGCTAAGTTCCTGTTTTATCCACATCCTGCTCGAGCAACAACTTGGAAAAACCTCTGAATACTTACCTGAATACATCTCCCCCTTCCGGACATCCATCTTGAGGTTCTTCTCTTTTATTTCCTTGTCCAGCGCTTCAAAGAATTCCACCGGCGTTGCAATCTTCATCTCCACATCTTTCTTCTCGTTCCACGCATTTACAACCATAGATGTTTCCGGCTGTGGCGCCGTAACGCCACTTCCAGAAGGCATCAAGATTTGAGTGGTAGCCGCCAGGTCTTTTAGTTTATCATAGCTTTCGTCCAGCTTTGTCAAGTCCAACCCCGCTCTGTATCCGAAAGGCATCCAGTGTGCTAAAATCTTAGTTCCATCCAAACCTTCCCATAGGAACTCCGAAGGTTTTCTCTTTGGCACCCCTCTTCTAAAGGCAATATATTTGTATCCCAATTTTTTATACATCTGTGGTAGCTGGGCATTCAACCCAAAGCTGTCCGCCTGCCACATTACTGGAACGTCAACTCCAAACTTTTCCTTTACGTATCTCTTACCTTCCAGGACTTCCCTTATCAGTGTTTCTCCTTCCGGAAGCATCGTATCTGCCATCAGGTATTCTCCATCGGCAATCTCTATCTTGCCTTCCCTTATGTACTTCGCAATCTTTGAGAATACTTCCGGATACCTCTTCTCCAACTCCTCCAGCAGAAATGTCTGCTCTATCATGAACTTGTAATTTGTTTTTTCTATAAGCTCCACCACTTCCTTCAGAATGAGCACCATATTGATGTGAAAATAATCCTCCTTCGTGAAGGCCCAGATGGCATCGTAATGCGTATGTGGTACGAGGTAAATCGTATCCTTCTCTTCTCTCTTCTTTGCGGTCATAATTCCCCGTTAAGTTAATAAATCTCAATTGTAAAATATATATATATGTTCTATAAATAAATGACGCAAAGAGTATATACAATTGATGTTATGTTAATCATTGCTATGTTGCAAGAGGAGATTTAAGTCATGAAGGCTGCTGTTGCACAAGTCAAGCTTTACAATGAGATAGATGCCAATTTGACAACCATATCTAAATATATCTCATTGGCATCGAAAGAAAATATAGACCTCCTGTGCTTTCCTGAATGCAATATCACAGGCTATGTGCGTAATTTTACTACGGTTAATCAAGACGAAGTAACGGTAACGCTGGACATCATACAACAACAGGTGACAAAAGTTGGTGTGAACGTTATTGTTGGCACACCTTATATTGAACGCAAGAAGCGTTTTAATAGTGCAATAGTCCTATTAACAAGTGGTAGGCGGCATATTTACCACAAGATCAATCTCACTTCTTCTGATGAAGCATATTTTAAAAATGGTAAAGAACCTTTACTTTTCCCGTTAGATAACGTTAAGTTTGGCGTTTTGATCTGCCGGGATCAGAACGATTTTATGCTTGCTCATGAATATAAAATGTTGGGGGCGGATGCTATATTTATCTTATCGGCACATTTTTATGAGCCAATCGAAGCGATACAAAAGATAAATAAGAATAGAGCTTTGCCAATTGCACGAGCTGTTGAGAACAATTTGTGGGTCCTTAAAGCCAATGCCGTTGGCTCGATTAATGAAAAGATCAGCGTAGGTGGCAGTTTGATTATTAATGCAGAAGGTTTTGTTGTCCACGAAGGTAATTGCCTAAATGAGATGATTTTGAGTTATGAAATAGACCGCTTGCATTAGTGGAGAACAGCCCCCCGTGGCCAGATATATCTTGATCTTATTGATGAGTTTGCGTCATTCGACACTTTTTCTGCACAAAAGCCGGTATAAGTAATAGTAACAGTAATATAGGAAGCGCAAGTTGTATAGTATTAATGGTAAACGGGATAAAATGATAATAGGCACACGCGGTAGTGAACTAGCAGTATTGCAAGCCGAGAAAGTACGTGTGCAGTTGAAAGCACATGGTTATGAACCCACGATAAAGAGAGTACGGAGTTTAGGCGATGTCATGACAGACAGGGGCTTGTATGAAATGCCGGAGAAGGGTGTTTTTGTTAAAACGTTGGATATGTTACTTTTGAACGGAGAAATAGACCTTGCTGTGCATTCAATGAAGGACATACCGCTGGAAAGAGATGAGCGGTTGGCGACTTCCGCGGTACTGCCCCGTGATTCCCATTTTGATGCGCTGGTCTCGAACCATAAGCTGGACGCTATGCCGGATGGTGCGGTGATCGGGACGTCAAGTGTGAGGCGAAAGTTTCAATTTCTGCAGTTCATGGATGCGAAAGGAGTAACCGTAAAGATAAAGGACATACGAGGTAATGTGAACACGCGGATTAGAAAGTTAAGAAGCGGCGATTATGATGGTATACTGCTTGCAGAAGCGGGACTTGAACGGTTACCTCGAGGTGGATTATGAGCGGCTTGATTGCGACCCTTTCGTGCCTGCGCCCAACCAGGGTATAATTGCGGTGGTCACGCGGAAAGATTCAGGGACAAATGCGATTATGAGCAAGATAGACGATGCGAAGACGAGAATAGAGGCTAATGTGGAGAACGAAGTATTAAAGGTAATAGGGGGAGGTTGTGCTCTTCCGGTGGGCGTGCATGCGTCTTGTAATGCAACATCGGTTGGATTATCTGTTTATTTCGGTTCCTCTCGCAAAGAGCACCTACTTGAGAAGCGAGTTATTAGTAAAGTGCGTTGTCTTGATGAAGCACGCGAGTGGGCTGACGGCTTACCAATAAAGCGTGGATAGAGAAAGTCATCAGACGCACCCTTTCGGCGAACAACAAAAAAAGACATTCTATATCTCATAATCTGTATCTTTAATCTTCTTCATTACCACCTCAACGGTATAATTTTGGATTGGGAACTCAAACAGAAGTTTATTATTTATAAACCGGGTCAGGCTATCTTCGTTATCAAATAGACCGATTGCGATAACAGAGAACTGTCCCGTGGTCTGATATATCTTGATAAACTCATCCAGTCCAGCCAATTTAGGTAATATGGTCCTCATCGCCTTTGGTTCTACTTCCAGATTAAATATCACAAGCAGATTCTTACCAAATTTCTTGGGATTTAGCAATATCGTGTAACTCTTAATATAGCCATCCTTCTCCAGCTTCTCAAGTCGGTATCGCACGCCATTTTCACTCAGACCGACCTCTTTTGCGATCTTAGATATGGGAGTCCTCACATCCTGCTGAAGTATCTCGAGTATCTTATTATCTACTTTGCTCACCATTACTTATAGATAATAGACCTAATTATTAAAAGCTTCCGAATCTTCAGAAATATCCGTTAATATCTTATTTATCCTCAAATAACCTATTTAAAGCTGTATAAGTAATATATAGCCATGTGTTCGATATGTGGATTTTTTGCTAAGGAAGAGGTACCGACGAATATAGTTACCGATATGCTCCAGAAGACAGAGCATAGAGGTCCGGATGCGCATGGCTTGTATGCCGATGGTAAGATTTTGAGAAGTGATGAGATAAGAGCTTTGGAAAGCAGCGAAAAGGCGAGAGTATGTCTTGGACATTCGGAGTTGAATATTGTGAGAGGAAACGAAGATGCAATACAGCCATTGCGGTCTTGTGATGGCACTTTATCGCTGGTACACAATGGCGAGATATACAACTACCCGGAATTGAGGGGGCTATTGAATAAAGACCGTGGAATAGAGGATGAAGACAACAATAGCAAGATTCTCTTACATCTAATAGAGGAGTTATACGATGGCAATCTGCTGAATACGGTGCAGTCGGTAGTAAAGATGCTAAACGGCATGTATGTCTTCGCGGTTACAGATGGCGATGAGGTCGTAATAGCAAGGGACCCGGTCGGTATAAAGCCGGTATATTATGTAGAAGGGGAAGGGAGCGTTTATTTTTGCTCTGAGAAGAAAGGGCTTTATGATATAGAAGGTAAAATTGGGAGTGTACCACCCGGAAAGATATTGAGGGCAAATAAAGATGGGATCTCCATACATCAAGGCGTGATAATTGAGCGACCACAGATTGATATTACGGATTTTGATGAAGCTGAGACTTTGTATAGCGGTGCTTTAACGGACGCGGTTGATAGGATGCTGAGGGGCGTAGGTGTAGATAAGGTAGGGATGATCTTCTCTGGTGGTGTAGATTCTGTACTGATTGCAAAGATCATATTGGATTTTGGATGGAATCTCAAATGTTATTGCGTGGGTAAAGAAGACTCAGAGGATATAAAGAACGCGGAAAAAGTAGCTAAGGATCTGGGATTGAATTTACGCATGATTTATATAGATGAGCGGACCGTGGAGGCGATACTCCCCGAGATCATCGAAACCATCGAGTTAAACGGTCTTCTTCAGGTAGAGGTTGCGGTACCAATGTACCTTGCAGCGAAGGCGGCATCAAAAGACGGTGTAAAAGTAATCTTCAATGGCCAGGGAGCGGATGAGTTATTCGCAGGCTATTGGTGGTACAAGGATGTGGTAAGCGAGTTCGGATTCTTGAAACTTCACAACAAGCTATGGGAAGACATAGACTTAGCCTATGACGATACGCTTGAAAGGGAAGATAAAGTTACAATGGCAAATTCCGTTGAGTTACGGGTTCCTTACTTAGATAGAAATGTTGTACACAGTGCAATGAGAATTTCGCCGAGACTTAAGATAAAGGATGGCGAGGATTCGACCCGGAAATGGGTTCACCGAAGAGTTGCAGCGAGGATTGGTGTGCCGTACTATACCGCATATCGAGAGAAGGACATGGCGCAGTCAGGGTCGGGTGTGCATGGTCTGGTAAAAAAGGTTGCTGAGGACTACTTTGAGGGGAAAACGGTTAAAGAGGTTGTGCTTGCAGATAAGGGCTCGAACTACCGATACCGGGATGATGATTATGGAACACCGGAGATGTGGGCATATATGCATGAGATAACAAAGAGCATTTAAAAATGGCTGAATGTATTAGTGTACCGGCAAGTGCACCCGAAGAGGCGGATTATTTATGGGAAGCGAGATTGAAAGCGAGGGCTTATTGAAGTGTAAACTTTTCCACGACCTCAACCCATCCCCTTGGTCCCTCGCCCTTCGCTTTATACAGGTTTGGCAGCGAAATATCAATCCACCCCCCCTTCTTGTTCCTCACAGCCGCCGGCTGATCCACCGCTTTCAACAGCGGAATATCATTCATGCTATCTCCAATGCCGATAGTCTTCACCGCCCCATATTCCTGCGTGAATAGCTTTGTGAGTATCTTCACTGCTTTGCCCTTGTCCGCGTTCTTACCGTGGATGCCGTAGTATCTTCCCCCGTACGTGTGACTAAATCCCTTCGCGTTAATCATATCAAACAGAATAGTCTCTTTCTCTTTTGGTTCATCAAAAATGAAGCTCTCATTATAGTGCTTCGCCTTCGCACGTTTCGCTTGCTCTACACTCAAATTCGCATCTTTTGCAACCTCTTCCGCAGTCATATCACCAAAACCTGTTATTGTAAATCCTGTTTCCTCTCGTATTTCCGTTAATGCTTTTCTTAGCGCCCCATACAAAGCGCCGAGTTCAACAACGCAGTAATTGTCCCGCTTTTTACATTCGAACTCGAATGAGAAGTAATCATCCGGAACGAAAATTGCACCACCATTTTCTACGATAAACGGGTCTTTTAGTCCCATCTCCGCTCGGTAGTATTCGTTCTCTGCCTGCGTCTTCGCAGTGCAAAACACAACCGGGATACCTTTCCTCTTCACGGCATCTAAAGCCGGAAGCGCCGCATCGTAGGTATAATCATAGAGGTCCAGCATGGTCCCGTCAAGGTCTGTGAAAAGAACTTGTCTCATTATCCTAAACTGACTGAAAGCTTTCCCCTTTTAAATACTCTTCCTCTATCTCACCTTCCACGACGCCCTCGTGTTTCAACCACGTAAATGTTTCTGAATGGCTTTCCAGCATTTTTGTAAAACTATCTGCGTCAATTCCACCAATAGGTGGCATTTTGACGTTCTGTGGTGGCGTTTCCCACGAACGCAGAATATCTACCAGATCATCAAGCAGTTCTGACATCACATGGTCATTGCATAGCTTACTATGGTAAACCGTGCTGAGCGAGCTAAGCAACATGTTATTAATATGCACCTGTCCTTTTTCCTCGTGTAGGTGCGGGTTTAACGTTTCTATCTGAAAGATCTCAATTCCTGCGTTAAAAGCATCGGGATGTATTATCTCTTCCGCTTTCAGCCCAAACGTATCAAACAAATAGACGAAGTGATAGGGCTCGACAGAATAACCGGTCGAATACTCCATGATGTCCGCGAGATTTGTCGTCAGTGCATGCTCGCCCGCATTCCCCGTTATCACTACCCCTGTCTCAAATCCAGTGCAGGTTGAGATCAGAAGGTTGAGATACCTGTTTGTAGCCTCGCTTACTCTGCCCCACTTCTTGAAATATAACCTATCCTCAACCACCTTCGGCTTGTATCGCCAGTGAAGCCTCACCATACTGTATGGTGTCTTAGACATGCAGAATCCAGCGGCATAATCTATCACGTACTCACGTACAGAACCCGGAACATAATTGTCGGCATCAACAAACCCGATGAAGTCTTTCCCCAACGATTTCGCAAGTAGCATGCCTATAATCATGCCCTCTGACTTACCATCTCTGACTATTTTATCCTTCTCAAGAAGAGAATCATAACCGACATCGTGAAAAGCAAAGCCCACTTCCGGGTCTTTCTGGTGTATGCTGATAAATTCTTGCTGTGTGAGGTTATGGATGCCTGTTATCACTTCTTTTTCCATATTATAAATATCCTGCGGTGCCCTCGCGCTGTTTGACACTACAATTACTGTGCAGTCAAAAGGAATCGCTCTTAAAACGCCATCCAGTAGATGTAAATTCTCATTCTTTACCGGGACAATGATTGCGAGACGTTTCAGGATGCTTTTTATATCGTCCCAAGTAATATCACACGCTCGTGGATTCTCAAAGCCACCGGAGTCAAGTTTTATTACACGCTGCAGCTCGTGAATTTTCACTGAGCCGAATATTTCCGTATGCCTTGGCAACTCGAGTAGCATCTTAACTCACACTTAATATATTATATTCATCAGATATAAATATTTACAGGTTGAGGAAGGAAAAATGCCACGTTCACACGGTGAAAGGAAAAGGACAAGGAAGAAGCTGAGTAAGAGGAAAAGGGAACGGGGGTTGTCGCCGATAAGCAGAGCGATTCAAAGGTTCGAACCGGGGGATAAAGTTCATATCCATATAGACCCAAGTATCCATAAGGGAATGCCGCATCGCAGATTTCACGGCATGACGGGTGAGGTAAAAGGAGAGCAAGGGAGAGCGTTTATTGTGGCGGTATCCGATGGGGCAAGGGGAAAGAAAAGGGCTAAGGATTTATTTATACGCCCCGAACATCTGAGTCTGCAAAGGGAAGGTGCTCAATGAATTGTTTAAAAAAGAAAAGATTTACCAAAAGGAGGATGGAAATTGGAGGGGCGCATGATAATAAATGAGGACACGAGCGCAGAAGAACTTGCACCGATAGCAAAAGCAGTGAACGATTTGCTTGTAATACCTGTGACTATCCGGAGCAAGAATAAAAAGGGTATAAGGGTGGAAAAAGGGGAAGTTATTGATTTTGAATATACAGGTCCGATATTAGAACAAGTGCTGGATGACAATCAAGTGATTCGGACAATACCACATACAGGTAAATATGCACGGATACCCGTTGTTGTTGCTCCGATTCGAAATAAGGAAGGAGATGTCGTAGCTGCTTTAGGTGTTGTTGATGTAGTTGGGAGCGTTGATTTAGGAGTGGTATTTTCCGAGTATCCCAGTGTTTTCCAAAAAATTGAGCCGTGTCCTTAAGCTAAAATAACACGAGAATGAAAATAAAAAACGAAGTGATATGTTAGATATGGGCCCGATGCGATTCGAACGCATGACCTCCGCCGTGTCAAGGCGACGTCATTCCAACTAGACCACGGGCCCGTGCCATAATCATTTACTATATTGTAATAGCAAGATTATAAAATTATTTTGCTGTACTCGTTTCGAATGCCCTTCAACAGTATGATCTATTTAAATAGGACTATATAAAGAGGGAATAACCCCAATAGGAGATAATCCATAATGAATAAAGATTACGATTTAGTTGTAATTGGTGCAGGACCCGCGGGGATGACCGCAGGGATGTACGGCGTGAGAAGCGGATTAGAAACGCTGGTGGTTGAGAAGGGAATAAGTGGCGGATTGTCAAATGAAGCGCCAGAAATAGAGAACTATCCTGGTTTCAAGAAGGTGAGTGGTATGGAACTGGGAGAGCGGATGAAAGAGCACGTTTCTGAATACGTGGAGATAAAAGAGCTGGAGAAAGTAGAACGGATAATACTTAATGATAACGGGAAGCGGGCGGAAGTATTCACGGAAAAGGGGTCTTATGCCACAAAATCCGTACTGATGAGCACGGGAACACGGCACAGGAAGTCAGGAGCGAAAGGCGAGGATGGTTTCCTCGGTAGAGGTGTATCCTACTGTGCTACATGTGACGGGTTCTTCTTCAAAGGTAAGTCCGTAATAGTGGTAGGTGGTGGCGATTCCGCAGTTAGAGAAGCGCTGCACCTGCAAAAAATCGGTTGTGGCGTAACGGTAATTCATAGGAGAGATAAGCTTAGGGCAGAACCGTATTTACAGAGAAAATTGGAAGAGGCTGGTGTGAGTATCATCTGGGATTCCGAGGTAAAAGCGATAAAAGGCGATGACATGGTGCGTAGCGTTGTCACATATAATAAGAAGACAGAGGTGGAGACCGAACTCACGGTGAATGGTGTATTTATGTCCATCGGTGAGGAGCCAAACAACGAGTTAGCGGCGCAGATAGGCGTTGCACTGGATAAGAACGGGTACATCATCACGGATAAAAGCCAGAGGACGAACATCGAACGGGTGTATGCTGCGGGCGACATAACAGGAGGGATAAGGCAAGTAGTAGTTGCGTGTGCCGAGGGCGCAACCGCTGCGCTATCTGCATATGACGATTTGCAGGGGATCTAAGTAGTACGACACGAGAAGATGAGGGAAATAGGCGTGGACGAAGCGGGAAAAGGACCTGTAATAGGCTCGCTCTTTGTCGCGGGGGTATTGAACTTTGACGGGCTGGAAAAGATAGGCGTGAAGGATTCAAAGAAATTAAGTCCTGCGCGGCGAGAATATCTTGCGGCGCTCATAGAAGATGCGACTGAGGTGCATGTCGTGGAGATGTCCGCAAGCGAGATAGACGGCGATAGAAAAAGACAGTCCTTAAACGTTACAATGGTAGACCTTTTTTCGGCTGTGGTTGAGCGGTTCCAGCCGGACCGGGCTATTGTTGATGCAGCGGATGTCAATCAAAAGCGGTTCGCTTCAAATATCAGGTCGAACTACGAACGAAATGTAAAAAAAGAGATTGATATCATTTCCGAGTGGAAAGCAGATGTGCACTTCCCTATTGTGAGTGCAGCGTCAATAGTCGCAAAGGTGCACAGAGATAGGTCCATAAAGCAGCTTGCTCTTGAGATAGACGCGGAGATAGGGAGTGGTTATCCCTCAGATGCAAAAACCATCCAGTTCCTTAAAGGGCTGGTAAAAAAGAAAGGGGATAATATCCCGCCTTATGTAAGACGGTCTTGGAAAACAGTAGAAAAACTAATTTCTGCGGAGAAGAGTTAGAACTAAAATTCATATATATACTTAATGTTTACAGATAAGGCAAAGATGGTAGCCTCTGAAAAGGATAAAGAAGAGGAAAAGAAGAATAAAGGGGCGGCAGGGGGGGGAGCGGGAACTACTGGCTTGGATGATATAAAAGAATGCCCCGAGTGTGGCTCTAAGTCTTTGATACGGGATTATGGAAAAGCAGAGATTTTTTGTGGTGATTGCGGGCTGGTAGTATCAGAGAATATCGTGGACCTTGGTCCCGAATGGCGTGCCTTTGACTCGGAACAGATGTCCAAGCGGGCGAGGGTGGGAGCACCAATGACTTATCGGATACATGATAAAGGACTGAGCACGCTTACCACCTGGGGTTCGCAGGGGCAAGGCCAAATAAAATTGAAGAAATGGCAGCAGCGGACTCATATCGCGAATACGACAGAACGGAGTTTCATTTTTGCACTTTCTGAGATAGACCGGATGTCAAGTGCGTTAAGACTACCGATGAATATTCGTGAGGCTGCATCCATGTTATACAGAAGAGCAATGAAACAGCATTTAATCCGTGGCAGGAGTATAGAAGGCATAACCACTGCAATTTTATACATTAGTTGCAGGCAGTATGGTGTGCCAAGGACGCTGGAAGAGGTCAGAGACGTATCGAGAGTTGGGCAGAAGGAAATAAGTAGAGCATATCGTTTCCTTTTACGTGAACTCGATTTGAAAGTTACGGTTGCTTCTCCTATTGATTTCGTGCCTCGTTTCTGTTCCATGCTTGGTCTCGGTGGCGATATACGGTCAAAAGCAATAGAGATAATAAAGAAAGCGACGGAACGGGAGCTGACCAATGGGCGAGGACCCATAGGAATAGCCGCCGCCGCTATTTACATTGCTGCAATCTTAAATGGTGAACATCGCACACAAAAGGAAGTATCTGTGATTACGGGTGTGACTGAGGTTACAATACGGAACAGGTACAAGGAATTATCAGAGCAGTTGGACATAGACGTGCTTTTATAGCGGTTTAGACAGTCTGCAGATTAACGGTGGGATAACCGAGATTAATCCGCTAATTTACTTCTGAGTGCCGCCCTTGCTGCTATTTTCGCCACTCTTAACGGTTCAGGTACTCTACCGTGTGTAGTAAACTTCTTAAGTACAGCAGCAGCTTCTTTCTTCTCTAAGCCCAGGAATCGTATTAAAACCTCGTAATTGGTATGCAACTTTACGGCGACACGATTCCCGAGCCGTTTGTATGCTTCTATCCGATAATCTCGCTCGGTTGCATCGAAATGCTTTGCTATGTGCTCTTCCAAGCCCTCTGATTCTTCGTAAGTGACGCAGATGACTGGAATTCGCAATCTATCGTACACCGCTTTTATATCTATAATGTTGAACCAACTGATGACGCATCCATTTAACATCATTACATTTATATCATCCCGCTGCATTGAATCAAAGACGCGCAATACTCCCTCCGTTGCGTCCATCCCCCCCACGGTTATCTCATCAAAAGCGACACCGTCTATAATCCAATCAGACCGCATCACGACACCCGCGAGCACTGATTTATCATAGTCCCTCTTGAAACTTTCTGCAATGCCAAGTACTCTTATACCCTTTTTATTTATGTGTAGTGTCATCGGCAACACCTTTTTGCTAATCTATTCTCATTTCCACGTCATATTCTACTAAATACCTTATCTCATCATCAGTCAGTCCGTAAATTTCGCCTATCAACCCGTCAATTTCATTAATTAGCTTTTTACACCTGTTCACTTTGAACTCCCGTGATTTGTACCCTCTCCTCTTCTCTACGAAATGAGAATTCTGTTCATAGCATTTCATTAGCTTTTTAGAATAGCTCCTCAATTTTTTCGTAATATTCGGGGAGATAGCGTCAGCAGAGGGTATTGGAAACTCTTTTAGAACTTCTTGTGTCAAATGCCTACAATCAGAAATAGTCAGCCAGAACCAGTAAAACAATGTGCTGTTTACAGCACAGGTAACAAAATCAGCATAGCCTCGATTTACGCTTATCTTAAACCACTGTGATGCCATAACCTCTTTGCCCTCCCTGATCCCTCTTGGTTCATAGGTTAATAGTTTTGTCCAGTATGAGTCCCCGCTATCGTGATAGAACAGCGAAACGCATTCTTTTTCAGTCAGAATATCTTTTATTGTTTTATCGTGATTGACTACCTTTTTGAATATTAGATAGTCGAATTCGTTGCCTATTTTGGGTATAAAATCCGCGAACTGCCAGGCAAATTCAGTACAATCATATAAAGGCGGATCACTTAAAACTTTATTTCTGTTTTCTTCGGTCAGGCGAATATAGCGCGATGTTTTTACGCTTTTAGCACCGCGAATGCCCTTTCTACAAATTGTAATTGCCGTTCTTTGCATTACACCTTTAAAAACATGCTGTGGCCTTATTGCAAAGTTGATGATGGTTAAATTGTCCGTATTTACCTTTAGAAAGTCCCTTAGCGCTTTATATTTTGGCTGGCAATAGGCTGAGTTCGCATGAATAAAACCAAACATACCCGCGGGGCAAAGCAGTTTTTTAATCGAGATTCGCATGAATTCGTCATACAAGTTTTTCGATTCCTGGAGTAAATTGCCATATCCCACTTTGTTGAGTTCAACATAGGGTGGATTCCCTATTATTATATCAAATCCACTCCCTTCTTTAGGATTACCGTGGTCGAATACTTCGTAAAACTCAAAACCCCAGTGGAAGGTTTTCAACTTCAAAAAATCATCTTTGTTCACCTTTATCTTCTTTGCTCGGAAGTTCTGATAACAATTTGCATCCAGCAATTTCTTTATATTCTCATCCAATCCGCTTATTTTCTCTCTTAAATCCCTTGCTTCTTCTCCCTCTACCCTTTTATACTCGCGTAAATAATCGTTTCTCTCGTTAACGAGCACTTCCAGTGTGGGTTTCTCGTCGTCCCAGAAGTTGTTCAAAAAATTGAATTTTGTTTGCTTGAACTCGCGTATGTCCACGTATCCAATCAAACTGTTTCCAGCCCGGAGGTTGTAGTCAATGTTCGGCAGCGGCTCTACACCTTCCGGTTCGTAAGAGTCAACGAGCCACATCCAGAGCCGCAATTTCGCTATTTCTATACCGCTTGGATTTATATCTACACCGTAAAGATTGTGCATCAGTATCCACTTCTTCAAACCGACGTCGGAATTACCCGCCCCTATTTTGTCGTTTATTCCCATGTTCAAGTCAAACAAGATGTCCGCCGCTGCAAGCAAGAACGCACCGGAACCACACGCATTGTCCAACACTCTTAACTCTTGTATTACTTCTTTCCATATCTCTTCCAGGGTCGTAGCAGGAAGGATAAATAACTTCTCGATGTCTTCAATCAATTCGTTTTCCTTGTAACCCTTCTTCGTCTTTAAAAATTCGTTTGTCCTGTCAATTATGTATGGGTAGATAGTGCTCTCAGAAATATACCTCGTTATCTGTCGCGGAGTATAGTAAGCGCCAGTTCCCTTTCTATCTGCGGCAGTCATTGCCCTTTCGAATATATAGCCCAAAATTTCTGGATCTATAGAACCCGCATTCACAAACTGCTCCTTATGCACGAACTTGAAACTATCTAAAAACTCTATTGACTGCTTCAGAATCTCTGCCTTTATTTTGTACTCCATATTCTTTTTTTCTACTTCGGTATGAACAAACAAACTACCATTCAGGTAGGGAATATTCTTAAACCGTTCATTAATATCCTGCCGTTCATCCTGCGGAGTGTTCAAAACACCAAAGAACAGTTGTCGCAGTTTGGGCGTGAGTACGTCCTCTTTTACTTCCGCTAAATACCTGAGTATATCCTCCTTTATTATGCCTCGCGACTGCAAGAACTTGATAAAAATCAAACGATTCATAACTACCTGCGCTACCTGCTCTCTCTCCTCCAGCGCCCTGACTCCGATGACATTATTGACCATGCAATCGGCGTCGGAAACGGTCTTCAGCTTGTTCTCGTGGTCTTTATACCTGCCTCCGTGCAGAAGCGCATTATACCCGCCGTAAAATTTCTTACTTATTTCATCAATCCTGAATTCCCTCGTAAATGCTTCGGGCTCCTCTTTCTCTTTCATAAACTCAGTGCGAAGTTCCATCCCTGTATCAAAAACTTTACAATTACCATCCAGCGTAAGTCGTTCCTTAATGTCCCGTAATAATATATCCGTGGTATTCGCCGGGTTCATTTTGCTACCATCTCGACTCTTACCTCTCCCGCAATCATGGGATTTAAACCATTCAGAGATACGACTTCCTCTCTCTTTCTTTCTGCTCCTTATACTTCCTTCTTAGAACCGGGTCGCTGCTCATACGCTCTATTTCGCTGTCCAATTTATCATCCAGCTTCGCTTGTTTTTCTGAAATATAGTCCTTACAAAGCGAATGAGTGGAATCAGAAGAATACTGCTGTATGCCCGCCATAATAATTCCCAAATTTGCTTTTTTAGGTGTCTGCGGTGCGACCAAGCTAAAAGGAACCGGTGAACCCGTGCCAAAATGTTTTTTTATATCATCATCTATCTTACCTACTTCTAAACCAAATCCTATTACCTCATTACTGCCGGTATGCTCCATCTTTAACTGCCAGAACCTCTCTGAGCTACCGATGAACATGTCATACCGGCCTTTTGGATTCATCCCGGTCAGCACTCTCCAATCTTCCTTATCTTTGCTCTTATCCCACTTCTCTTTTAATATCCGTGCTATATCTGCTGACGATTTTATTCCCATTTCTATTCCTTATGCCTCCGGGTATATAATAACCGATAGCTTTTATTATGATATAAAATATCCCGCAATGGTTAATTAAAAACGGCATAAATCACGCTACTATTTCTTCTCTGGGTACGTTTTTCGCATTTAAAGGGAGAACGCCAGGGTCAGGATTTGAACCTGAGCGCCCCTTACGGGACAATGGCTCTCGAGGCCACCGCATTTGTCCGCTCTGCCACCCTGGCTCCTATTGATTCTTCTCGTTAAAAAAGAAAAACTATCTCTTTTGATAAACCTTTGCCTCTTATTGACTTTGCACCTAAAGTCGGCAAAAAGTTAGGGTTTAGGTTTAGTTTTGCGGAAGCCGCTAACGAACAGCTTCAAACTGTACACGACAACGCGTGAGAAATCTTATTCGTTCCCTGCCAACAACCGCCCCAAAAACACCGCAAGGTCAACTATCTCAAAATCATATTCTCGTTCTACTTCTTGCCCTTCTCTCTCAGTTTCGTGCTTCAAACAGTTCAAATGCGCTAAGCAATTTGGATACGAGGTTACCAGCATATCCACACCCGTTGCTTTTACTTCCGCCAACCGGAACGTCCTCAGAGCTTTGCTCATATCGTTGCAGTTCATCATCCCACTGACACCACAGCATAGCGAATTGTCCTTAAAATGTCTAAGTTCTACGTATTCCGCTCCTGACTTCTTTATCGAATCCCGCGGTGCTTCATATATGTGAAAGACCTTAAATGCACAAGGGTCGTGGTACGTTTTTCCATGCCCCTTTTTTATTTACTTTTTCACTCCCGATTTCGTTATTTCTTCAATTACTTCATCGCTAATCCATATTCTTCTTTGCCTCATCTTCTTTGTAATCTCTGTGAGTGTTTGGTTCACTATCCCTTTTTCGATACAGTCATGAATTAAAGCAAGAGAGCCAACAACTCGTAAACCAAGTGCCGTAGCTATTTCTCTCGGTATTTTCTCATCCAAAATCAACATGTCTGCGTTTAGCTT
Source organism: Candidatus Methanophagales archaeon (assembly GCA_029241965.1). Classification (GTDB taxonomy): domain Archaea; phylum Halobacteriota; class Syntropharchaeia; order Alkanophagales; family Methanospirareceae; genus QENJ01. Next base: position 4,338 of record JAPWVK010000131.1, on the reverse strand, counting down.
TTTTGCTAAGGTTATAGCCTCTGCTTCACCCCTCTCAATGTCCATGCATAATATTTCAACGCTGAGATCATCTTCTACTTCTTTGACTTTTATCCATCTTGCCCTTTCTATTAATTCTGAACCTGCTTTACCTTTCCCTCTTTCTACAACTTCTTTCCAAACCTCTTCAGGAATAGTTATCTCTTCAAAAAGTTCTTGCAGAATGAAGAGTAGATTTAACTTCGCTAGTGCAATTAAAGGACCGGAATCTGAAACGATTATCATTTAAGCATTTTCTCAAGTGTATCTATATCCTGCTTGAAATCTTCGGGATAATATTGCAGTGAAATCTCTTTTCTGCCTAATAACTCAAACATCTCCCATCTGGATAACTTTGCTATCTCTGCCGCTTTGCCCATTGATATTTTACCCTCTCTATAAAGTTCTACTGCGAGCGATTCCCGCACAGCATTAGATAAATCCTTTTCCCGTATCTTGAATATATGAATCAGTTCCTTTGGAATAGTAACTGCGATTGTCTCCATCTTTACCACCTACTTTGTTTCACGTATGTTTATTCTTATTCTCATCATAAATAGCTTACGGAAACCGTGACTCATCCAACAACCGCCCCAAAAACACCGCAAGGTCAACTATCTCAAAATCATATTCTCGTTCTACTTCTTGCCCTTCTCTCTCAGTTTCGTGCTTCAAACAGTTCAAATGTGCTAAGCATTTTGGACAGGAGGTTACAAGCATATCCACACCCGTTGCTTTTACTTCAGCCAACCGGAACGTCCTCAGAGCTTTGCTCATATCGTTGCAGTTCATCATCCCACTGACACCACAGCATAGCGAATTGTCTTTAAAATGCCTAAGTTCCACATATTTCGCTCCAGACTTCTTTATCGAATCCCGCGGTGCTTCATAAATGTGAAAGACCTTAAATGCACAAGGGTCATGGTATGACACTTTTATGTCGCGATTACGTGCTCTTTCTTCAGCCGTGAACTGTGGCAGCTTATCGCTCAATAATTGTGATATATGTATTACTTCTACGTCCTCTAGGTCGTAATATCTATTGAAAGTAAGAAACCCTTCCGCACAACTTACTATTAGCTTCTTTATACCCAATTCCTTTAGCTTTTCCGTATTGTACTCCGCAAGCTGCTCGAATACCTTATGGTTACCTTGAAATAACACATCGTGACCACAGCATTTCAGGCTCACTATTTGCGGCGTTATGCCTATTTTATTCAGTAACGTAACCGCATAATCGCCTATCTCATGGAAGTTCACACCAACATCCATAAACAGGTCGAGATAGTCCAGGCAGCCCGGGAAATAGCCGTATTCACTATCTTCTGCCGTTTCGCCTTTGAACTCCGTGGGCACGCCTTTATCAAAGAATGTCATGAAATCGGCAATCACGGAAAATTCGCGGTGCGCCAAAATATCATTACTGACCTTCTCTTCTCGTCTCAGGTCAAGTATAAGAGCCGGGAAATCCACTCCTTGTGGACATGTAATACTGCAATTTTCACAGATTAAACAGTTCCAGAGACAGTTATCTCCGTTATCCGCAATGCCAGCATTGATATTATACAGAATACTACGTGGATTGAATTGCGACACTCTACGCAGTGGACATGCTGCCGTGCATTCACCACACTGGTAACAAATTCGTGATACCCTCAATATCACTTCATTTTTTTCCAGACTAAATTCTTTCATCTCCCTACTCATACATCGTACATAACGTCAAACCTTGTCTGTTTGTTTTCTTTATCAACTCTTCTATTTCATCGTGGCTGAATTTTATTCTTTCGATTTCCATGAAATCCCCCCCCCCCTCTGTTATACATCCCTTGTATCAAAATATAAATATTTGATTCGTCCGCACATCCTTTATTCAAAAGCTCACTGTCTGATTACCCTCTCATATCTCTTCTCTTCACCAAACTCCTTCGTTGCATCTATACCCACCTTTGTGGTAAGCGCGTTTTTCGCAGAAGGGTCAAGAGACGAGCCCTTCACGCCCGGTATGAGCACCACATCTTCATTCCAGCGTACTCGTGTCGCTATCGCATACTCCACGTCATTCGGGTTGAATATGTCTATATCGTCGTCAACAACGACAACGTGTTTTAGGCTGGGATGTGCCGCGAACGCAGCAATAACCGCATTCTTCGCCTCTCCTTCTCCCATCTTCTTTATCTGCACCACGGCATGCAAATAGCAACATCCGCCATCGGTCAAAAGAACGTTCTTCACTCGTGCCACGCGCTCCACCGCCCGGAATATCAACGGTTCGTATGGCACGCCCATAAGCAGCTTGTGCTCACAGCCGGAAGGCAGTATAGCATGATAAATCGGGTCTTTTCGGTGATACATCCTCGTAAGCGTGATAACCGGCTCCTCTCTTATCGTATCATAAGTGCCGGTAATGTCCAAAAAAGGACCTTCTTTCGCCCGTTCTTCCCCTATGAACCCTTCCAGCGCGAACTCAGCATGAGGGATTGCCACGCCATTATCCAGCGTGAAAAGCTCCACCGGTTCTTTCTTCAATACCGATGCGTATTCAAACTCCTTGCCCTGCGGCACCCTTGTTGCTGCTGCTAAAAGAATCAACGGGTCCACTCCAATGGCTATTCCCACTTTTAAGTTCTCGCCTCGTTCTATTGCTTCCCGATGCATCTTATACAGGTGACGTGGGGGCACGAGCCTTACGGCTAATCTCTTATCGTCCAGTACCAGCATCCGGTGAAATGATGCATTCCTCACACCGTCCAATTCCGCAACGATCACACCTCCGGTGATATAAGCTCCTCCATCGTCATGGAAATGGGTTAATATCGGTAAATCGCCTAAATCCGGCGCTTTTATCACTTCCTTAGTCGCCGAATCCTTCACTATCTTCACCTCGCCACCATCTCCGCTATCTGGTATTTTTGCCAGAAACGGTGCAATATTATGTGGGGCCGTGCCAAGTAACTCCGCCAGCCTCTCTCGTCCGCCCAGTACATTCATTATAACCTTATGCGCACCGTCAACGGCGTGAAAAAGGATAGGCCTACGTTTTTGCTCGTGCTCCGCACAAATGGATTTAACTTCGTATTTTGATGATACACTTCGTTCAATCTCTATTAACTTCCCCCCGCTCGCTAATCTATCTTTGAATTCTCTCATTTTTGGTGTGGATATATACGTATGTATTGATTTAGCTCTTTTTTTGTATATATAGTATATTGTATTTGTATAGCGAATTTTTAAAACCACGAGATTCCACAAGATTAACACAAGAAATAGGGATTAATGTGGGATAATGTGGCCTATGGTGTACTAAAATCTGGTTACTGTCCTTCTATTCTCGTGGAAATCTGTAAAATCTTGTGATTAGCTAAACAATCACAAATTGCAACCCTCAACAATCGAATTGTTTGTAAACGAGAAATAGGTAGGTAAGCCCAGCTCTTTCGCCTGCTGGACTTCTTCCTCCTTATTTCTCTATGCAACTGGCATGACTGCGAGGCTTTTTAGCCCCGCTCTTGCACTGCCCGACTCTTCATCGTCAGTCCTCTCATTCTGTACCAAATCCCGTATAGCCTGTGCCAACAGATTACACTGAGTTGCTGGATTCCCTCTCTTCGTAACGTATCTTTCCGCGCCATTATTCAACGCTTCTTCTACCACTTCGTGTCCACCTACACCAGTAAAGAGGACGAACGGAATATCCGCAGATTTTTCATTTCGCCGCACAGCACCCAAAAATTCTAACCCGTTTATCTCCGGCATCTTGTAGTCAGAAACGATGACATCAAAGTACTCATTTTCAAGTTTGTCCAGCGCTTCTTTCGCCGAAAGCACACTGACAATCTCGAAATTGTCTTTCGTTTCCCTCTTCAGGTATACTCTCGTTATCTCCAGGTGTGACGGCTCGTCATCCACATGCAAAATCCGTATCGGCATCGCGCTTTCACATCCGTACACTAACCCATTTTTCATTTTTCATCTCACCTCCTAATTTCATATCTTTTATTCCAGCCCGCTTGCGTAGTCGCATAACGTACAGGACATCTTTTCTATTCTCGCGCTTTTGCGCTCTATCTTTCATTTCTTCTTTCTCGCCCTTCCCTTTTCGCACCATTTCGTCCCCCCTTATATGGTAACCATTGTATGCAACCATTATATAAGCTTTTGGGCACAAACTTGTAGAAGTATAGTGTAGGCTATAAATAATAGGACAATAACATGATTTTATGGAGTTAAAAAATATTGATTTAAAAGAGTTAGAAAAGCGATACAAAAGTGAGAAGGAGGGGAAGATAAAAGAACGACTGCATTACCTTCTTTTGTTGA
>JAPWVK010000130.1 GCA_029241965.1 Candidatus Methanophagales archaeon | reverse complement strand
TCCTGCAATTTTGTTTTATGATGGTCGAGAAGCCATTCTACATTGGTTAACTCCAAGCCCTTTTCACCCTTAAAAGATTGATTCGTTTCTAACATAAAATATCCTCCTTATTATCTTGACTTTGTCAGATTAGACAGTCACATACCCCGTACTTAAGTACAGGGCCTGCACTTAAGCACGACCGCCGATGACTTAAACTACACTCTTATCACAGGTATGTCATAGGTATATAAAAGCCTTTCGATTTTTTTATTTTTGATACTTCCATCCAAAAAGTTTGTTATAAAGCGTAATGTCCCATGTTTTGGCGCTTTTTCGTTCTCCTCATCTATAACAACTACCGGTACAGTATTAGTCGTCTCATAACTCTTCTGCCCCGATACCCCGATATATGCTTCTCCACCACATCCCACCTTGCCCTACCGATTGCGAAGCGTTTTTAATAAAACTATTCTCAAAAGTTTTTAAAGAAAAAGTGTTGTTACATCTCTTCCGGCGCTTCTATGCCCAACACGTCCAGCACGTTATGTAAAACCGTTTTTGTACAGTCAACAAGATACAATCTCTCTTTCCTTAGATTATCATCTGCATTTAATACAGGGCAATATTTATAAAACACATTAAACATCTCTGCCAGCTCTCTTGCATATTTAGCCACCAGATGCAGCTTCAATTCCAAAGCCGCTCCCTCTACAACATACCCAAACTTAGCCAACTTCATTATCAACTCCTTCTCGCTTTCTTCACGTGGCAGTAATTCGCTGTATTTATATTCCTCCAACAAGAAACCCCGCTCTGCAGCAGCTCGTAATATACTGCAAGCACGCGCATGCGAATATTGAACGAACGGTGCGCCTTTCTTCTCTATGTCCAGCGCATCTTCAAAGACAAACACTATATGCTTCTCCGGCGATACTTTCACCATATCGTATCGCAATGCGCCTATACCCACTTTTCGTGCAATCTCTCGCTTCATGTCGCCGTCCAAATCGTTCCTTCTCTTATCCACCTCTTCATACGCACGCTCCTCGATCTTTTCCATTAATTCGTCTGCCGAGATATACCTGCCCGCACGTGTGGATACAGAACCGGTCGGTAAAGATACAAACGCGAAGATAACGAATTCTGGCGCTCTTACGTCCATTAATTCCAGCGCTTTTGTCAATTGCTGCGATACTAACTCGTGGTCTTTTCCGAATACATCTATCATCCTATCACATCTACTGCTCTTCCAGCGATGATAAGCGAGGTCCCTGGTTGTGTACAGCAATGTACCATCGGTCCTTCGTATCACCAGCTCCTTCTCTATACCTTCCAGTTGCAGTAAAAGCGCAGCACCATCTCGTTTAACGTTACCCTTCTGCAGCAGTTCTTTTACTACTGCCTCTACCGCACCTTCGCGCACGAATTTGCTCTCAAAGACGAACCGGTCATGCTGAATGTTCAACCTTTTCAGCGACTCTTTTATGCCCGAAAGACTCTTGTTCACCACTGTTTCATATTTCTTCACTACCGCTTCATCGCCCGATTCGTAATTGCCCATTAAAGCTTTTATTTCGCTTAGATAACCCTCTTTCTCCTCTACCATTCTGTTTGCTGCAATATAAACGTCAACAACCGCATGGTCCGGTTTTTTATTTGTTGCAATGGTGATTCTTTCCGCACCCCAGACCACGACCGCTATCTGTCGCCCCATATCATTCACGTAATATTGCGTCTCTACGTCATAGCCTGCACGCTTCAATACGCGCGCTAAACCGTCACCGATAATGGCATTCCTGAGATGTCCTATGTGGAGCGGCCCGTCGGGATTCGCAGAGGTGTGCTCAATTATTATCTTGCCTTTCTTTTTCTCATCAGTGCTATTTGTTCCTTCTTTTATCCGCAGCAACGTTTTATGCAAGTATAAATCGTTCACATAGAAGTTAATGTAAGGACCGGCTGCGGCTGCGCTCGATATTAACGTTTCATCGGTGGGCAGCGCGATATGCTTTACAATCTCCTCCGCAATGCTTTTCGGTGACTTCTTGTAGTTCCCGGCTAAAGCGAACGCAACGCGGGATGAAATATCCGCATGGTCGCTCTCCGCTAACTCCAATTCCTTATATTCATACGAAGCTTTTTCCAATGCTTCTTTCAGTACGTGCTCGACTTCAGTTTTGAACTCTATAAACATTTGCAATCACTTTGATATACACACCCGCATTACTTAAAATGTTACCATTCGTCATTAAGAAAAAACACGGGATTACACAGTGTAAAAACTTTTCTTTTTGTAAAAGAGAAATTTGTTTATGCTAACTTTTGTCGGTCTTGGCCTGTACGATGAGAAGGACATAACTGTGAAAGGGTTAGAAGCGCTAAGAGCTGCGGATGCCGTTTATGCCGAGTTTTACACCTCTCCCTTAGGTGGTAAAACGGTAGCGAAGATGGAGGAAACTTATGGCAAGCGGATTTTTGTGTTAAACCGCAGCGATTTGGAGGACCATGCGGAAGAAGGGATTTTGAAGCTTGCGAGGACACAAAACTTGGTATTAGTCTGTGGCGGTGATGCGATGGTTGCCACTACGCACGTGGATTTGCGGCTTAGAGCAATAGACATGGGCATAGAAACGCGACTAATACACGCACCTTCTATATCCTCCGCGGTTCCCGGATTATGCGGGCTTCAGAACTACAAGTTTGGTAAATCCGCAACGGTCTCGCCACCCTACAAAGATGCCATATCCGAGATGCCTTACGATACGGTACTGGCGAATAAGGAGCGCGGGTTGCATACCCTGCTATATCTTGATATTGATATGAGCCTAAACGATGCGTTACGGCTACTGGAATCAGTAGAGGAAAAACGGGGTGATGACATGCTGAAGAACTCTTTAGTGGTGGGTATAGCGAGGGCAGGGTCGGATAAACCGGTTGTGAAGGCCGATTATTTTGCGGCTTTAAAGAACTACGAATTTGGCGCACTGCCTCATGTGCTTGTCGTTCCCGGTGAACTGCATTTCCTTGAGCAAGAGGTGCTGGTAAAGATTGCACAGGCGCCTGAATAGTTTTAAACAAAAAGCATCTTGTAGTATAAACTATGGATACAGCCATTCCAAGAGTGGTGATTGCCGGCGACCGAAGCTCAGCAGGTAAGACTACTATATGTATTGGACTATTAAGCGCGTTACGGGCACGTGGATTCACAGTTCAAAGCTTCAAGGTTGGACTTGACTACATAGACCCCGGGTTTCATACTCTGGTTTCCGGCAGACATTCGCGGAATCTGGACGGTTTTTTGATGTCCCCCGACGTTGTGAAAGAGATTTTCATAAGGAGTAGTGCGGGAGCGGACATTGCGGTTATAGAGGGCGTGCGTGGCCTTTACGAAGGTTTGAACTTTTTCGATGACGTAGGAAGCACTGCGGAGATAGCAAAGATTCTGCACTGTCCTGTTATACTTGTGATTGATGCCGGCAGCATAACGAGGAGCGTTGCCGCGATAGTTAACGGTTATAAAAGTCTTGACCCCGAAGTCCAGATATTAGGCGTTATTTTAAATAATATTGGAAGTGAGCGACATGGCGATAAGGCAGAGAAAGCCGTGGAAAAGTATAGCGGCATAAAAGTTATCGGTAAGATACCTCGGCAGCGTGACTTAGGCATTTCCATGCGGCATCTCGGCTTGATTACCGCTACGGAATGTGAATATAGAGAGGCTACTTTTGACGGCGTCTTGAAAAAGATTAAAAAAGCGGTAGAGAAAAATGTTAACTTGAATCTACTGGTTGATATTGCAAAGTCCGCACCAGCTCTGAACTTGCCCGTGTCAAAGATTTTCCAGCCGCGTAAACAAGAAGGCGAGAAAGTTAGGATTGCAGTGGCTTTTGACGAGGCTTTTAATTTTTATTATCAGGATACGTTTGATTTACTCGTTCAGGAAGGTGCAGAACTCGTTTTCTTCAGCCCTATTCGGGATAAAAAGCTACCGGGCGGTGTGGACGCTATTTATCTCGGCGGGGGTTTTCCAGAGATTTACGGCGCGGAATTATCATCAAACACGCAGATGATTAATGCCATCAAGGACTTCTATGAGGGATACGGCGTTATATATGCGGAATGCGGCGGGTTGATGTATTTGATGGAAGAACTCGAATATACACCTTTACAGGGTTTACGGGGTCGTGGTGTAGTAGAAGAGCAGGAGAGCAATCGTTTCGCAATGTGCGGCGTGCTAAAAGGCATGGTGAAATTTGGCGAGAAGAGAGTGGTAAATTATTGTGAGGGCGAGTTCAGGAAAGATTGTATCATAGGACGAAGAGGTGACCAGTTTAAAGGGCATGAATTCCATCACTCGGAAATACTGCTCGGAAATGAAGTTGAGTTCGCATACAAAATGATGCGAGGAGAAGGAATAAAAGGAGGAATGGATGGTATTATCACAAAGAACTGTCTCGCTTCTTACGCACATCTTCATGCTGCGTCTTATATAGGATTCGCAACAAAGCTTGTGGAAAGCGCGAGAAAAAGAAAAAATGGGGTCGGTGCGATTTGAACGCACGGTCGGCGAGTCTGGAGCCCGCTGCCCTTCCGGACTAGGCCACGACCCCTCTATGATGCAAGTCTATCTTACAAATATACACTTTCAACATATAGTCTTTACCTTCACTCTCGCTTCTTTCATCACATCGCGTAATATCTCGGTTGTCTCGTCCATAGTGCGTCTATCCACAGGATACGGCACGCCGTCCTTACCGCCAAACGTAAACGAGTACTTGACCGGGTCACTCCAACTCGGTTTCTCGCCATACATCAATTCCGAGATGAGCGCTAAGGCTCTTACCGTCGCAGGTCCAACGCCTCTTACGTTCAGGAACTGCTCATAATTCTCCGGTCGCTTATCGTATGCCACGCGAAGCGCATCCCAGTTCACACGCATCGGCAACCGGTACACCTTAGACCTTTCGTACTCTGCGTTTACCGCATCTTTCGTGTCGTCATCGAAATCAAGTAGTGTTCTTTGCCCTTCCCTTAATTTTTTACCACCACCTAGCTCTTTATACAGCCGCTCTAATTCGCCTGTACTGGTATTAACAAGGTCAATCGAGGTATCTTTGCAGCCCCTGCTCCCTTTTGATGTCATGTCCAGCACTTCTTCTTCCCGCCGAACACCGACAATCCCCTTATGCGGCTCCTCTTCATAGCTCTTTACCGCAGAAGAGAGCCAGTGATACCGCCTCGCATACTTGTTACGGGGATTCATCCCCTGCTGAATCACTGCCCACTCGCCCTTCTCTGAGATAATCATCGAATGATGGTAAAGCTGATAACCATCCTGTACACATGCGTTATCCACCTTCGCCGATATTCGGCTTGCGTATTTTAACTCCTCTATCTTGCTATCGCTAAACCCCATTTTATCGCCTATTGTGTCTATATCCGACAGCGTGTTCTTCGAGGCTTTGCCCTTCCCGCCGGCTATGCCGATACCAAATTCCTCTGGCACTATAACCGACTTTAAAACGCCACAGACCACTGTAGTGGTGCCACTGCTGTGCCAGTCATAAGCCAATACGCATGAAAGCGACTGAAACCAGAGCGGGTCAGCCAACTTCTCTATCAACCCATCCACGCCATAATCATCCACTACCAGCTCAAACATGGCATGAGCTAAGCTCTTCATCCGCTTTACCAGCCAGTACGGTGCTGTCCCGCCGTGAAGTGGTAAATCTACCACGCCCGACCTGTTCATGCTTAATTCAAACTAACCCTCTACCTTTTTTACCTGCCGAGGTCATGCCCCTGAAGACCCTTCCCCTATGAGTCCCGTGACAAATCCAATTAAGAGTCTTATCTGCCTTTATCACGGGGTTTGCAGGCTCAACTAATATTATTTCATACCATTTCTTTTTACCATCTTCTGCTACCCAATAAGAATTAAGCACCTCCATATTTGGATATTTCCTCGCTGCTCGCTCCTCTGCTATCCGCTGCAAACTTTTCGATGGCTTTATCTTGTGTACACCCATCCTCTTTGATCTTCTTCCGTGCTTTGGTCTGGTCTTCCTTCTATCGCCCCGCCTTACCTTTGCTCTCACTACGATAATCCCCTGTTTCGCTTTATAGCCCAAGGAACGTGCGCGGTCCAGTCTCGTCGGCCTCTTTAGCCTTACAACTACCGGCTCTCGTCGCCACTCTATCAATCTCTCCTGTCTGAGTTCTCCCACATATGATTTTTTTGGACTCTTCCAGGCATCCCCTATGTATCCATAAAAAGACTTAGCCATTTTTCGTGCTCTCCGTTCATGATTAATTGATACTATGAAGATAAATAATAGGGGAACAAAAATAAAGATATAGGCTATGATATTAATCTATTCAAAGCAACATTATAAAATACGAAAGCACGTATAAGCAATTAACGCAGTAAAGGAGAAGAGAGTGGTAAACATGGTAGATAGATCAAAGCCGTTGGACGTATTGAACAAATCGCTAAAGTCGCCGGTTATAGTGAAGCTAAGAGGAGGCAGAGAATTTAGAGGGGTATTAGACGGGTACGACCTGCACATGAACTTAGTGCTGAGTGTAGCAGAGGAGTTGAGTGCAGATTTGTCAGTCACGAATTCTATGGGAGAGATTTTGGTACGGGGCGACAATGTGGTTTACATCTCGCCTACCGAGCAGAAGGAGCAGGAAAAGGGCAAAGGCGAAGCTAAAAGTAAAGAACAGAGCGAGAAGGAAACATGGTAAAGGGTACTCCATCAAAGGGTAAAAGGCAGAAGAAGTCGCACCTTAGGTGTAGAAGATGTGGAAGTCGCTCATTTGGCATACATGCGAAATACTGCGTGGCATGTGGATTTGGCAGATCAAGTAAAATGCGGAAATCCTACGGGTGGGGTAAAAAGAAGCCTTAGAGCCTATCCTAAAGGGGCCGAGGTAGCTTAGCGGACTAAAGCGCCGGCCTTGAGAGCCGGTGTCCCTATTGGGACACAGGGGTTCGAATCCCTTCCTCGGCGCTCGTGGTGGTAAATTTGTTAGAGGTGTCAACTCGAAATGGAACAATACAAATATGAGGATTTATTAGACCGGGCTTTGAGCCGGTTACCGAGCACAAATGTCTCCGACTCTCGTTTTGAGATACCTCGTGTGAAGGTGTTCATAGAGGGTAAGACAACGATTTTCGAGAATTTTGATACTATCTGCAGCTATATAAATCGTGAATCGGGGTATGTGATGAAATTCTTGCTGAACGAGCTCGGTACCGCGGGAAAGAGGGAAGGTAATAGGGCGATTTTTCAGGGTAGATTTTCCCCGGCTGATGTGGAGCGCCAAATTCAGCGATTCGTGGATGAATTCGTGCTATGCTGGGAATGTCAGAAACCGGACACGCATATTATTAAGATGGACCGTGTCTGGGTGGTAAAATGTGATGCATGTGGTGCGATTCGCCCTACTATGAAGCGAAAGGGCGGAAAGGGGAAGAAGTGACATTTTGGGTGCAACACTTTCTTTCTACGAGTAAGAACCTGCGCTAAGAGAGAGAAAAGTCATTTGTAAAGTGGACAAAAGTTCCGCTATTTAGAAGGGGGAGGTGTAATGAAACCGCCTACTGGTAGTTGCTGAAAAACAAATCGCACTCCCAACAAGGGGGCAACGCTAAAGGATAGCTTCATACATCCGCATGTGCTCGTTGAATAATGGTGGTCAAAAAACCCGTTGCCTCACCTAAAAATCTGGTGCGGATAATGAAATTATCAGGTACTATATTTTTATGAATATCTATATTAGCTATTAAAAAACGGTTTGAACATGAATATCACAGACATTTTCTTCAATAATGGACAATTGAACTGGGATGCTATCGGTGTAATAAGTAATTTTATTCTTGTTGCGTCGCTGGTTTGGATAAACTGGAAATATCTAAAGAAACTTAGAGAACAAACGGAATTAATGGTGAAAGAGTGGAGAAAAAACAGAGCTTTAGAAGAGGTTCAAGATGTTTTGACGCCGGCTATTCGTTTTTTTGGACTGGAAATTGAAGCGATTCATGATAACAATTTTTTTTGGTATCGCGATAGATCAGGGGAAGGTCGCTTCGACAGAAGACTCTCAAAACTTTTCGATGGTAATAAAAGAGAGTGGAGTGCTGCACTTAGAGATTTCATCGGAAAAAACCCTGGTTTGGAAACTAAGTTTCATCTCCATAATGCTTTATACGATAAACTGAATGCGTTCTATGCTAAGATAGAAGGCGAGGTTGAAACACCGGAATTCACAAAACGCTTAAAAGTTTTAGTGAGTAACTTCAACAAATCGAAAGAGGAAGCTTATAGATTAAGAGTAAAGGATTTCGATGAACTAGAACGTATTTTGTTGAGGAATCATATTATAAATTTCAGATATCCGATAAAGCGAAGTCCTGATACTATCGAACCTCGTATTGATTTTTTGGAAGAGTACCGGGATGAATTATTAAAATTTCGAGATACACCACAGATAAAAGAACTTGATAAAGAAATTGAAGGTGTACTAAGTCAACTAAAAAAATTAGACGAGGCACTTTTAGAGAAGATTGAGGAGATAAGAAAAGAGTATCGTGTAAAGTACAACTTTACTAAATATGAGATTGACCCTAAATTAAGAGAAGTTGAAGAGTGGTTGAAGTGAGGGTTGTAAGGCTAATAACAGTAAAATTATTGGCTACGAAGTCTGACATTGACTTTTTTGTTGTGTATAATATGCGGGTGTGTTGCAATAATGTACAGCGATCTCTATCGTCTTTCGTAATGAATTCACCAATACCAAAATGCTTATACCGCTTAGAGTTCTTCTACTTCTATCCCCAATATATTTTTAACGCCGTGAAAAACGTCCTCTGCAATTTCCGCACATCCTATCGCAGCACTATACTTCGTTAATGTCTTCGTTTTAACGTCTAATAGCTTGTCTATTTTACTCCTCATCTCTCGGCTATCTCCCGCAGAGCCGGTCAAGAAAACATCGCAGGTGGGTATGCCATAATCGTTCATAAGAACGCGCAGCGCCGATATTTCCATTGCGACAAACAAAGAGAGAGTATCGAGAGCCAATTCATCATCCCGTCCCTTCAACCATTTCTTACGTAAGACACCTGCGTTTGAGAAGGCTTCGTTTGCACTCAGCTTCCCTTCATCAATATCTCTTAATAACTGGAGGTCAATCGGACCCTGATACAACCCGGGCGAGCCATGGCAAGCATCTATTGCACCTATTAATACGCCTTCCACTACGCACACCGTAACCGTGTTAGAGCTGACGTCAGAGAAGATAAAGTTCTCAAAACCTTTTTTATATATGTGGTATGCAACACCCACCTTTTCGGGGCTTGCTCCATGCGAGAAGAACGTCATTCTGCGGTCTGTTTTTTCGCTACCTTCATGTATCCCCGGAATCATTATAGAGGGAATGCCCGCGTTCTTTATCGCATCGAATACTTTTGTACCACCACCGACCTTAGCACCTGCCCCTTCTCCACTTACTACGCCCCGGTTATGCACCCGTTTTATGTCTTTTATCGTGGCAAAGTCATCGCCCATCGAATAAGTCACTGCAACCAGTTCTATCTCTTCTGTTTTTATCTCCAAACCCTTTTCTACTTCTCGTATAATACCCCTGCCGTCCATCTCCGCCGCTTTCTTCCGCGCCAGCTCAAAAACTCTTTCTTTGCCCGACTCCCGGCCAGCAAATCGTATTCCAACGGTTCCATGGTCTACACCCACAAACATTTTGTATTTAGTTAACGTTTAGCTCACGGAGAGCGCTGAGATGAGCCAAACGATTTTTGCGCCACTCTGTGTTCTTTGCGAGCTTCGTGGTAAACAACTACAACATCTCCTTTCATTTAGCTTCTCTCTTTACTTCCACCAATTTCAGACCAGTCTTATCACTTGTTACATCACCTATTACATTCAAAATAGTACATCTATCGCCCTCTTTTAGACCCAAAGGATGGCATAAATCAAATAGCTCCGGCTCTTCGCAATCCACCGGCACAAAAACAATTTTAAAGCCTTTCATTGCATGCTTCGCATCTATCGCTACTTCTATCGGTGGTTCTATCACTTCTACCACACGCACACCGTCTTCGTGGATGTAACAATCGTGTTTTATATCTTCTCTTACCTTCTCTACCCGGTACCTTCTGCCGACATCGAGATTGAGACACGATTTTTTCAATCTACACTCGTCACATTTCCCCGCAGCGCCACTAAATATGAACTCTTCTCCCACATGCGCCAGCGTGGCTCCAATCAGCGTTACGATTCTTCCTTCCTCCATTCCTATCTCACTTCCTTATTCTATCACGCCAGTAGCCAGAGCGAGTCGTTCTGCTGCTTCTCGTGTGAGTCCTGATTCGCCCAATATGGTGTACCTATCAGGGTTTATCTTGTGTGCTAAAGTTAGCGCATCTATGACATAATCCTCTTTTATGCCTAAATCCTTTGCGGTTGTAGGTGCGCCAATATCTTTTAGCACGTCTCGAATCCGCTGCCAATTCTCACCATACAGGTACGTCATCAATATTGTTCCTACACCACATTGCTCACCATGCAACGCGGGTCTCTCCACTATCATATCCAGAGCATGACTGAATTTGTGTTCCGACCCCGAAGCAGGAGCTGAGGAGCCCGCAATGCTTATTGCTACCCCACTGGACACCAGTGCCTTTATCACAGTCCATGCCGTTCCTTTGTCTTCCTCTCTTATCTCCGAGGCATTTTCCATTATCATATTCGCAGTCATCTCAGAAAGAGCGGCTGCGTAACTGCTGAACTCCACATTCTTCAACCGCTGTGCAAGTCGCCAATCGCGTACCGCAGTATAGTTGGCAATGATGTCACCACAGCCTGCGACAGTGAACCTGTAAGGAGCCGAAGATATTATCTCGGTGTCAGTGACAACAGCAAGGGGTGCATGCGTCTGTATGGAAACAGGACTGCCGCCTTTTGGGTCCTTTACCGAAGCACGTGACGACGCTATCCCATCATGAGATGCAATGGTGGGCACAGAAATGAACGGGATACTCATCTCAAACGAGGCGACCTTCCCGGTATCTATGACCGTTCCACCACCAACGCCGAGCATGAACTCTGCCCCTATTGCCTCTTCTTTTACCTGCTCTATGGTTTCTCTGCTTATTGCTTCTACTTCCACCAACTGGACTGCATATCCCGCATCAGATAAAATCTCAAACACTTTCTCTCCCGCTATCTTTCTTGTATGATGCGCACCTGTAACTATCGTCGCCACTCTTCCCACTCCCAGATGCTTGCACACTGTGCCCATCTTATCCAGGACGTTGTTGCCAATCACTATATTCCTCGGCAATTGCATCCATTTCTCTTTTTCAAACGCTTCCATAATCATACCACCTTTAACAATCCCTCTTCAGGTTCATAGCATCTTCCCTCCGCCATTAGCTCCTCTATTACTTCTTCTATCCATTCTTCCGCCAGCCCTCCCTTCTCCAACTCATTCGTTAACTTCATGCGTTCCATCCTGCCCTTATCTGCCGTCTTCAAAGCATCCAAAACAAGTTCTTTTGTCGTTTTGCTGTAATAATGCCACACGCCCTTCACGGCGTTTATTGCCATGTCCGCTAACGTATTCAGTTTATCATCATCAATTGCGTAGTGCAGCATCGTTTCCATCAAGGCGTTTCCGGGTAGTTCACCACCATTTGATAAATCATTATTTCTTAATGTAAAGTTTCGAAGCAGTTCTATCCGCTCCATTGTCCTCTTCGCAGTCTTTATTATCCAGGTATTTCTTACGTCCTCTTCCACCTGTCCCGCTTCCTCAACTGTTATAAGAAAACCTCTGCCTTTATTCGCACGCACATGCAGATTACCAATAAAAGCCAAGAAAACCTCTGAGTCCAATTGGATAACTTTATCCGTATAAATATTAAACGTAGCTGTAGTGTCGCTTATTTTTATCTTCGTTATATTCCCTCTTTTCTCTACCTCTTTTATTTCTCCGACCCCGAAGAGCCTATTGCATCTTGCACAGGAGGGAGTAACGAGAAGCTCCCGTCCACCAGCATTCACGAAGAAGTTGCTCTTCAATAACTCCTTGAAGAATACACGACATGCAGGCAGGTTCCGTTTTTCTCTTTGCGCTTCCATTGGACGGGGATAGTGTGATTTAATAATTCAAAAGATTATGATACCACCATATCCGACAACTTCGGATGTCATACCTGTGACATCACCACTTGTCGCATATTTTACCAATTTCCCCTCCTTTGCACCAAGTTTCTTCGCCGCATGCATCACCGCTGCTATCGGACCTACACCACAGGCTGAGGAGTACCGTTCATATATCCGATTGTGGAACTTCGGGACATCCAATTCGGTTATCGCTTCTATCACGTATTCATCCTTGTCTCTCGCTATTTCGTCGGGTTCATAATGCGTAAAGTCCGAAGATGCAATTAAAACTACCTTCTTATCAAACTTTGCAATCGTGTTAGCCAGGTCTTTCCCTATCTCTCTCATTGTTACTTCCTCGCTTAAGCTCATACAGATGGGGACGAAGAGGAAATTTTTACCGAAGAGGAATTGAAGAAAAGGGAGTTGAACTTCTATGGAATGCTCGTACCGGTGCGCAGTCTCATCTACATCTATATTTCTTTTTGGTAGCGCATCCACAAAGGCTTTGTCCACTTTCACTTCTCCTAAGGGCGTTACCCATGTATCCTCAGAAACAGCAATAAGAGAGCCCATACCCTGATGATTTGGTCCTAAAATGACGAATGTATCTGCTTTGGGCAGTTTGGCATAGACACTCGCCGCTACGCTGCCCGAATACATGTAACCAGCGTGGGGAACCACAGCACCGAGAATATCCTCTCTTTCTTCTATTGCTATACCAGAGAAACATTCCGCCAACTGTTCTTCCAGGTTACTTCTTTCTGCTTCGTAAAAAGCACCCGCTACTGATGCTCTTCTCATTTCTGCTACCTATATACGCTAAAAGCTTATATCCTCTCTATACAACTATAATTCTGCTTCAAAATCATCCACGACGTAATCGAACGTGAAGTTTTCCTCTTGTCCCTCCTTGCGGCGTCGCTCTCTTAACATCTCTCGCGCAAGTAGCCAATAAATAGTAGCAAGCGCTTTTCGTCCATGATTATTCGTAGGAATGACAAAATCTACGTTAGATGTGGAGTTGTTCGTGTCGCATAACGCCACTATGGGTATGCACGTGCTCACCCCTTCTTTCAATGCTTGCACATCAGTCAATGGGTCGGTCAATACCATAATAGAAGGTTCAACAAAGTACGCACAGCCCTGATTCGTCAAAGTCCCTGGAATAAATCGCCCGACTATTGCGTTCGTGTCCGTTGCCTTCGCGAACATGGTCACGGGATGATGTCCATATTCTCTCGCAGAGACAACTAATATAGAGGAAGGCTCGTAATTCGCTAAAAACCTCGCCGCTATCCTCAGTCGCGCATCCATCGTCTCGACATCTAACAGATACAATCCATCCGGCCTCGCTTGGTAAATGAATCTCTTCATATCCCCTGTCTTTTGCTGCGTTCCTATGTGGACACCACTCGCTAAGTAATCGGGTCCCGGTATTAACGTATCCACATTCTCCTCTTTATTTTTCGCTTCTTCTGCCATGTGATTATCCTCTTATCTATTTTCTATCATCCTTATTCATATTATTTTTATCTGTTTTTGAGCTACCATATATTTATGGGTGCGGGAGAAGGAAAAGAGGCAATAAAGAGGTATATAGAAGATTTGAGGAAGAAGATACACTATCACAATTACAGATATTACGTATTGGACGAGCCAGAGATCTCGGATGTGGAATATGACCGGTTATTTAAGGATTTAGAGGAACTCGAGGCTAAGTATCCAGAATTGATAACACAGGATTCGCCAACGCAAAGGGTGGGCGCGAAGCCTCTGGAGGAATTCGGTACATACGAGCACAGCATACCGATGTTGAGTTTAAGCAGTGTTACTCAGGAGAGCGAGGTGCGAGAATTCGACGAACGGGTAAGGCGGGCTCTTGGGAGCGAGGAAGCGATAGAGTATGTAGTAGAGCCGAAGATAGACGGGTTGGCTATGGAACTCGTGTATGAGAATGGCGTTTTCCGTGCGGGGAGCACGAGAGGAGATGGCAAGACGGGCGAGAATATAACGCAGAATCTGAGGACGATAAAGACGATACCACTACGTAGTCTCTCGGATGCACTGCCATTACCTTTATTGGAGGTTAGAGGTGAGGTTTTCATGCCCGTGGGTAAGTTCAAAGAGCTGAATGCAGAGTTGGGCAAAAGGGGAATGAAAATGTTTGCAAATCCAAGGAACGCAGCGGCGGGTTCGGTAAGGCAGCTTGACCCGAGGGTTACTGCTTCTCGACCTCTCGATTTCTTTACGTATGGGCTTGGCCTAGTTGACGGGAAAGAGTTCTCATCGCACTGGGAAATACTGGATTATCTGCAAAAAGTAGGATTTAAGGTAAGCCCATTAGTAAGGCGTTTCACGGCGATTGAGGACGTGATTAAATACCATGAGGAAGTGCAGGAGGGAAGAGATGAGTTGGATTACGAGATTGATGGGATAGTGGTGAAAGTAAATAGCATAGCGCAACAAGACAGGCTGGGAACGATTTCGAGGAGTCCGCGGTGGGCAATTGCATACAAGTTCCCGGCGAGGGAGGAGTTTACGCGAGTGAAGGATATAGTGGTGCAGGTAGGACGAACAGGAGCTTTAACGCCAGTTGCCGTATTAGTGCCTGTGCAGATAGGTGGTGTGACCGTACGCCGGGCGACATTGCATAACGAAGATGAGTTGCGGCGGAAGGATGTCCGGGTTGGCGATACGGTAGTGGTGGAAAGGGCGGGCGATGTCATACCTGAGGTTGTGAGCGTGATAAAGTCGAAGCGGGCTGGTGCAGAGAGAGAATTCAAGATGCCCGATAGGTGTCCGGTCTGCGGTGCAGAGGTGTTGAAAGAGGGACCGATTGTGAGGTGTATTGGCGTTTCATGCACTGCGCAATTGAAGGAGCGGATAAACCATTTTGTGTCGCTTCGTGCAATGAACATAGACGGCTTGGGTGATAAGGTAATAGAGCAGTTAGTGGATAGGAATAAAGTTTCTGACGCCGCGGATTTGTTCTTCTTAACGAACAGAGACCTATTGAAGCTGGAGCGGATGGGTGAGAAGTCAGCACGGAACATATTAAAAGCGTTAGAAAAGAGCAAACAAACAACTTTTTCGCGGGTCATTCACGCTTTGGGGATAAGACATGTGGGTGAACATACTGCGTCTTTGCTCGCTGATAATTTTAGTGATATGGATGCGTTGAGAAGTGCGAGCTATGAATATTTGGTAAGCATACCTGAGATAGGACCCGAGGTAGCGAAAAGCATTATTCTATTCTTCGAGCAGAAAGGTACGAAAGAATTGTTAGAGAAGCTGGAAAGAGCGGGTGTATGGTATGAGCAGAAGGAAAAAGTAGCAGAGGACGAGGAGGTTCTGGAGGGTAAGACATTTGTTTTTACCGGGCGAATCAGTATGCCAAGAGAGGAGGCGAAGAGCGTAGTAGAGCGGTTAGGTGGGAAAGAGGTATCGAGTGTGTCGAAGAAGACGGATTATGTGGTAGTAGGGGAAGATCCGGGTTCTAAATTGGCAAAGGCGAAGAAGCTTGGTGTGAAGGTAATAAATGAGCAGGAGTTCAGGGCGATGGTGAAAGCGTAATTGTGACTATACGTATGCACGGATTTTGCTGATATCGAGAAATAGCGTGTATTTTTAAGTCTGTTAGAGAAGATCAAAGTTGCGAAAGAAGAATAAAACGTGAGAGATCGTTATAAAGCGGATACGTTTACGTGGAGGTAGTTAATAGATGCTCGAACGGATATATTATGGATTGTTCTTGCTACTGCACGGGTTTGGTGCATGGACGTTCTTTAATGACTTGCCGGATTACACGAAATCAAAAGCGAGTAAGCCACAGCCATCCCAGTTGGTATAGGCAACATGAAACCCGGGACAGTTTGCACCGCAAACAGTATCGGAGATGAGGGTGAAATTGATGAACCTTGTGATTTCGCTCAGCTAAACACTGCTTCAAGTATTGATGAACTGAGTATGTCAGAAATAGCAAATGCAGAGCGGTTGATGATAGAACAGAAAGGGATATGGAGAGTGATATTTCTACGTGGTGGCTGAAGAGGAAAATGGTGAATTATGACCTGTTTAGAAAAAATGTGCCACCTACATTTTCAGTGAATTTACGAGGCGTGTTTCCTCTTTAAGTAACTCACTCCTGCCAATTTTCTTCAAAGTATCCGTTATCGCCTTCGTTACATTGAGGTACCATGTCTTT
>JAPWVK010000129.1 GCA_029241965.1 Candidatus Methanophagales archaeon | reverse complement strand
TTCCAAACGATGCTTTAATTGCTGCCACGTGTAAGCACTACGGCATAAAGAATATAGCTACTTTCGACTCGGATTTTGAAAGGGTTGATTTTCTGGATGTAGTTACAGTATAAGCGAATACAAGCGTATCAAATAGGCCATCCGCTTTTTATGGATGCGATGATAGTTTAGAGTTGTTGTTTACGGTTGAGATGACAGACACTTGCGGTGTGTCGCCGGTTATCGGTGTAATTATGATGATAGAAGGGAGGTACACGAAGTACCGGGTACTGCTCTGGTCGAGTTGTCGCAGGCACAAAACAAACGTAACCGTAACGATAACGCATTACGGCGGTGACACGATTAGTGATGCGTTTAATAAAAGCAAGTGTCCGGAACCGGGCGATACGTAGCAGAAACTGGAATTACGAAGGTGCAAAAGTCACGAGCAGTACTGCGAATATTCTCGAGCTGAACGGTGCTAATGCTACGACGGAGTGGCCTGTGATTTTAGGTGGGCGATGTATGGAAGATACAGTTTATAAAACGCTAAAGACGGGTGACGCGATTATGATCGTGTTCACACCAAGAAGCAAGGTACTGAAACGGGTGATGGTGTTGTGAGTGGGGAACTTTAACGCGAATAAGTTATTTCGTTCTTTGTAAAAGCTTTCTTTTTGAAAGAAAGGTTGTGTGTTATCATTAGCGATTGTCACTTTGCTTTTAATATGCCTTTTTTCTTGGTGTGATTGATAAAACAAATATTTGAGATTTATTAAAATTCACGGTATATATAATCCTGTAAGTTCCAATCCTCAACCGATACGTGCCTTTAACACCCTTTAGCTTTTTATATCGTATCCCTTAGGAAAATATGTGTGACTGAGAGTGACAATCACCTCTTCAATTCTTCTACTCAACTTTGTATTGTCAAAAGACTTGATGACTTTTTCTGCTCCATTGGTTAAAAAGACTTCAAACATTTAGTTAAGCCCCTCTTTCACCTCATTCCAAGACCTGTATTTCCCCTCTGCTATCTCTCTATTTCCTAGTTCTATCTCCATTAACTCTTCCTCGGTGGGCTCATCCTCGGGAATAAGAGCAATCTTGATCTCATTTAACTCCGCTTTTATCACCTTAATCTCCTCGTACATTTTAACCATCAACTCTTCTGTGCTCATACATGATCACTAATTGTAAGATAAGGAACACTCCCTATTTAATAGTTTCCCTTACTGTTGAGTACGGGCATTTTTAATTGTGTATAACGTATAGTATTTCTCTGTAAAAGCGTTCTTTTTTAAAGAAAGGTGTTTTAAATTGTCTTCATGAGCTTCGATACGAGTTTCTTCATCGCTTCTGCGTAATCCATCACGGCTTCTGGGGGTAACCAGTCCTCGTAGAAGTTCTGATGAAGAGCACCTGCAAGACTAAACAGATTTAATAATTCCGGCTCGTGAAGCTCGGGTTTCAATTTTGCCACGAACAGGTAAAGTTCGAGATGCGAATTCCGTGCGATGCCTCTCTTCGCAGCGATTTCTTTAACTATCTCCGCAGCAGCGCCCCATAGTCTTTCGGAGGCTTGAACGTAATCCTTTATCTTTAGCAGCGTATCCGCGTACACGAGATAATTATTGTTTGATCTGAGGTAATGTTCCCCTTTTTCTGCGGCTTCTGCTACTGTGCTCATGTTGCTACGTGGAAAGGTCCACACCATCGCATACCTTAGCTGCTATGAAGTAGCTATAAAACACATTCAACGTCTGAAAGTTAAGAAATGAGAATCTGAAGGCGTTTGAACCTAAACGAATGTTGTTGGACGATTTTACAGCCGATGTGAACCGCTTACCTCTGGTTGTAGGGAATGTCCATTTTATCCGGGTGGTTGATTTCCATGGGGAAATTAGCGTACTTAGTGATGTAAGCGAAGTGCCGAGTACAGCTCTGGTCGAAGAATGATTTGGCGGTGGCACAAAACAAACGTAAACGTAACGTTAACGCATTACGGTGGTGACACGATTAGCGGTGCGTTTAATACAAGCCAGTGGCCAGAACCGGGCGATAAGTGGGAGAGCCTAAAATTACGGTATAACGGTGCAAAAGTCACGAGCAGTACTGCGAATATTCTCGCGCTGAACGGTGCTAACTCTACTACGGAGTGGCCAGATGATTTCCATTCGGGCGATGTGCTGAAGATACAGTTTAAAACGCTAAAGACGGGTGATGCGATTATGATCTTGTTCACGCCAAGAGGCACGGTACTGAAACGGGTGATGGTGTTGTGAGTTGGGGGGGCGAAAGTAAATGATTTACATTTTGATAAATATCATAGACACCGATTTCACAGATAAATAACTACAAAGGTTTTTAGTATTGGATGACATATTATATTTAAGAGGCCAGATATTATGGAAGCGCTATCCGTGGATATTGAGAGAAAAGTGAGGGCGTTAGTGGATGCCGGGTATTACTCAAGCGAATCTGAAGTAATAAAAAATGCGGTAATCAGCTTATTTCGAGAGAATACAGAGCTAAACGTCACCGTGGCGATAGAACTTTACAAGAAAGGGGAGGTATCCTTGAGTAAGGCGGCAGAGATCGCAGGGATGACCACTATAGAATTTAAAGAGATTTTAAGGAATAGAGGGTTTATGAGGGAGATAGAGGCGGAACCCACGAAAAAAATGGACGAAAAGCTCGGGAAATACTTATAACATGATTTTTGATGCTGATATACTGAGTATGTTTGGCAAAATCGATAGAACGAATTTGCTGAAGAAATTGTTCCCCAATGCTGTTTTTGTGATTACTTTTGAAGTCTATAAAGAGCTTTTGAGGGCAAAGGAAGCAGGGTATGAGTTTGTTGATGATATTCTAAAGCTTGGGTTCGAGGTTGTTCATTTGAATTCAGAATTGACCAAAGAGTATGAACAGAAGAACTCGAAGTTAAGAAATATCCATGCTGGTGAACTAGCATCTATTCTATTGTGTAAAAGGGAGGGTATGGCTTTTGCAACCAATGACAGCAAAGCAAAGCAAAGCGATTTTGCGAAGAGAATAATGTTGAGTGGTTGGACGTTGTTGACATACTGAGGTTATGCTACCGGAAACGTGTACTTGAGAAGAGAGAAATTGAGAATGTGATAATGGAAATTGAAGAAAAGGATAGGACGAGAATAACGAAGAAAGAAGAAATCTTTGCTGAAGAAAAAAGGGATTAAATGAAGTTTGCTAATTTTAAAGTGAAAGCGGTAAAAGAGTTAAAATATAAGAACTGTAAGGGAACTCCCAATAAATATTTAGTTCTTTTTGAAAGAAATGTTTTATAAATTATACGGGCTATTATATTACGGGATGAAGACAAAATCAATTGAAGTTGTTTATGAGGATGGTGTGTTCAAGCCTGTGGGACTGGCGGAAGGAGAAAAAGCCATAGTTATTTTTGAAAAGGCGCGTGGAGTTATCACATTGGGCGATAGAGAAGAACTAAAAGTCGCCTTTAAATCGTTACCAAAGTCAAAAATTAGTATAAAAAATAGATGAGTTATACTATGACGTAAAAATGCATGATTGATACTTCCCTTCAAACTTTAGGAAAGTTTGATCAAAAAGCTTCGCAATCTTAAAAGTGATACTTGAAGGTGATATGGATGTGCTAATAATTTCTATCGAATAAAGACGGAATTCGAAAAAGGTAGAGGGAAAGAGTTAATAGCAGATAGGCTACATCTGCTCAATACCATAAAGAATAAAATGCTTGTCCTGGAATTAAATGACGACATATTTGATATCTCAAAGGAAATTGTTAAGAATTATTATTTATTGCCAAACGATGCTTTAATTGCTGCTACCTGTAATTATTATGTAATTAAAAAGATTGCCACATTTGACTCTGATTTTGAAAGGGTTAATTTTCTGGATGTAGTTACAGTATAAGCGAATACAAGTATATCAAATGGGGCATACGCTTTTTATGGATGCGATGATAATTTAGAGTTGTTGTTTACAGTTGAGCTGACAGACACTCGCGGGTTGTCACCTGTTCTCGGTGTACTCATGCTGATAGCAGTCGTGGTACTAATAGCTGTGTTTGTTGCTACTGTCGCTTATGGCGTCATAGGAAATGTAAGCGAAGTGCCGTGTACAGCTCTGGTCGAAGAGGGAGTAGGCGGTGGCACAAAACAAACGTAACTGTGACGATATCGCATTACGGTGGTGATACGATTACTGATGCGTTTACGTCAGATCCGTGTCCGGAATTGGGCGATAAGTGGGAGCGCCTATAATTACGGTATAACGGTGCAAAAGTCAGCAGCAGTAACGCGAATATTCTCAAGCTGAACGGTGCTAACTTTACTACGGAGTGGCCAGATGATTTCCATTCGGGCGATGTGCTGAAGATACCGTTTAAAACGCTAAAGACGGGTGACGCGATTATGATCTTGTTCACGCCACGGAGCACGGTACTGAAACGAGTGATGGTGTTGTGAGCGGTGAGAGAGGCGAAAAAGATTTGAAAAAGTCTCGTGTGCTTCGATACGAGTACCGTAAATAAAAGTTGCTTGTGTGTGTCCAACCCTTTTATATTATGAATGATATTGTAAAACTAGGGGCATAAATAATTATGACGAAAGCAAAGACAGTAGATGTGGTTTATGAGGATGGTGTGTTCAAGCCGCTGGAGAAGGTGGTGCTGGAAGTTGGGAAGGAGATTACAATTAAAGTCACAAAAATACAATCCGACATACAGACCGCGAAGAGCATACTTTCTATGTTGGACTCACTGCCAAAACGAAAGGTGGATTTAAAACTTGCGGAAGAGTTATACCATGAGGGAAGAACTAATAGTTGATTCTTCAGTGTTAATTAAAACCCTTTTAGAAAATGAGAAAGGACTTATCCTATCTCTGCTTGTGAATTATGAACTATTTTCACCCGCAAATGTGTTAGAAGAAACGGCATACAAAACAATCGTATTAACCGTTTCCGATTTGATAAAAACAACTAAATTTCATAAAATCAAAAAAGCTTGGATAAGAGGTACAGGAGAACGAGAAATACGAACAAGAATTGATATTTTAGTGGATTTAACAACCACGGTCATTAAGGTTCTATATCCAAATGAGAAAATACTTTATTTATCAAAACAGCTTTCTTTTGACTACAAATTGCTGCCAAACGATGCTTTAATTGCTGCCACGTGTAAGCACTATGGCATAAAGAATATAGCTACTTTCGACTCGGATTTCGATAGTGTTGATTTTCTGGATGTTATTACGCCATAATGCAAGAGACAAAAACAAACGTAACCGTAACGATAACGCATTACGGCGGTGACACGATTAGTGATGCGTTTAATAAAAGCAAGTGTCAGGAACCGGGCGATAAATGGGGTAGTCTGGAATTACGGTATAACGGTGCAAAAGTCAGCAGCAGTACTGCGAATATTCTCGAGCTGAACAAGGTAGATGCGAATTACACGTGGCATGTTAATTTCGTTTCCGGCGATGTGCTGAAGATACAGTTTAAAACGTTAAAGACGGGCGACGCGATTATAATCTTGTACACGCCAAGAAGCACGGTACTGAAACGGGTGATGGTTTTGTGAGTGGGTGAGAGATGCGAAAAAGATTTGAAAAAGTCTGCGTTTGCTTCGATATAAATAAAAATTGCTTGTGTGCATCAACCATTTTATATTGTTAAGGATATTGTAAATCATAGTGACATGTTTATGACGAAAGCAAAAACAGTAGATGTGGTTTATGAGGACGGAGTGTTCAAGCCACGGGGGCCCGTGGGACTGGCGGAAGGAGAAAAAGCCATAGTTACTTTTGAAAAGGCGCGGGGAGTTATCACATTGGGCGATATAGAAGAACTAAAAGTCGCCTTTAAATCGTTACCAAAGTCAAAAATTAGTATAAAAAAAATAGATGAGTTATACTATGACGGAAAAATGCGTGATTGATACTTCCCTTCTCTTAAAAGTGATACTCGAAGGTGATATGGATGTGCTAATAAAACTTGCTGATTTTGTTTCACACATACCCGTTAATGTTCTCGAAGAAACGAGTTTCAAAATTGTTATTAGCAGTGTTTTAGATAGTCTAAATTCAGAAAGGGCTAATTTCTATCGAATAAAGACGGAATTCGAAAAAGGTAGAGGGAAAGAGTTAATAGCAGATAGGCTACATCTGCTCAATACCATAAAGAATAAAATGCTTGTCCTGGAATTAAATGACGACATATTTGATGTCTCAAAGGAAATTGTTAAGAAATATTATTTATTGCCAAACGATGCTTTAATTGCTGCTACCTGTAAATATTATGGAATTAAAAAGATTGCCACATTTGACTCTGATTTTGAAAGGGTTAAATTTCTGGATGTAGTTACGCTATAAACGAATACAAGCGTATCAAATAGGGCATACGCTTTTATATGGCGGCGATGATAGTTTAGTAGTGTTATAGGAGAGGTAAGCGAAGTACTGAGTACAGTTCTGGTCGAGTTGTCGCCGGTACAAACGTAACCGTAACGTTAACGCATTCTGGTAGTGATACGATTACTGATGCGTTTAATACAAGCCAGTGTCCAGAACTGGGCGATAAGTGGGATAGTCTGGAATTACGAAGGTGCAAAAGTCAGTAGCAGTACTGCGAATAGTCGCGGGTTGAACGGTGCTAATACTACTACGGAGTGGCCTGTGATTTTAGGTGGGCGATGTATTGAGGATGCAGTTTAAAACGTTAAAGACTGGTGACGCGATTATGATCTTGTTCACGCCACGGAGCACGGTACTGAAACGAGTGATGGTGTTGTGAGTGGGGGAGAGTTAAGCAAAAACTGCTTTAATAACGAACTGTTATACTTAATCTATGAAAACAAAAGCGATATATGAGGAAGGAGTTTTGAAGCCACAGGAAAAGATGGGACTCAAAGAAGGGGAAGAAATAGAACTCGAATATTTTAGAAATGATGCGGAAATAGAAAAAGCTTTTGACATGCAGGATAAAAAAGCACATAAAAAACTCGTGATACAAAAAACTGAAGTGAGTTGGGAGGCTGTAATGAAAGAGACAAGAGGCGCATGGCGAGAGCATCCGGTATTTAAAGACAAGGACGACGCAGTTGAAATAGTAAATTGGATGCGGGGCAAAGAATGAAGTACTCACTGGATACAAATGTAATTATAAGCCATTTCAAGGCAGATGATTTTTTAGACGATACAGATCGGTTCTTTGCGTGGGTAAAGGATTGTGGTCATAAGTTATATATCGCGGACATAGTATATGCGGAGCTTTACACAGGAATTCACCTATCACAAAGTCCTGCACTTGAAGGAAAGCGAATAGAGCGATTCTTGACTGTGAATGATGTCAAGGTGAAGCATATAACACCACAAATAGCAAAGCGCGCTGGTGAACTTTATGCAAAACACTTGTTAAAAAAGAAGGCAAGGGGATTGAAACGCATACTTCCGGACTTTGTAATCGGAGCGCAAGCTGAGCAGAATAGCGATGTTCTTATCACCTGGAATCCCTCTGACTATGACTTAAACATAGATGTAAAGACTCCACAGGAAGTTATGCAGTAGAAACATTGTATTGGATTATCTCTAAGATTACAGAGAGCACTGAGTTTCCAAAGAAACCTTCATGACCCAAAGGGACACCCATGAGCATGAAAATGTATTTTCATACCAAAGGTTGTGGTTAGCTAACCAAAAAGCGAAGAAAAATCTGCGTGACGACACACGAGGAGTGTCGCCGGTTCTCGGAGTACTCATGATGATAGCGGTCGTGGCACTAATAGCTGCGTTTGTTGCTGCAGTCGCTTATGGCGTCATTGGTAGTGTAACCGTGTACAGCTCTGGTCGAAGAAGGTGTAGGCGGTGGCACAAAACAAACGTAACCGTAACGATATCGCATTACGGTGGTGATACGATTACTGATGCGTTTATTAAAAGCCCGTGTACAGAACTGGGTGATAAGTGGGGTAGTCTGAAATTACGAAGGTGCAAAAGTCACGAGCAGTAACGCGAATATTCTCAAGCTGAACGGTGCTAATGCTACTACGGAGTGGCCCGCGAATTTCCATTCGGGCGATGTACTGAAGATACAGTTTAAAACGCTAAAGACGGGTGATGCGATTATGATCTTGTACAAGCCGAGGTACTGAAACGAGTGATGGCTGTGTGAGTGAGGGAGAAAGTAAATAAATTATTGGTATTTGTATAGCTAATTTTAAAAACCACGAGATTCCACAAGATTAACACAAGAAATTAGAGTTAATAAGAATGGGATAGCCAATAGTTTATTAAAACCCGATTCCTATTATTGTTTTCTCGTGAAAATCTGTGTAATCTTGTGGTTAGCTAAACAATTACAAATATAAAATCAAAAGCAACCTAAACCATCCCAATTTTCGCTTTTATCGCTTCTACATCATGCTCGATCTTTGTGAATTTTTCTTCCATATATGACTTGAGGTCTTCTCTTACTCCTTTTATTTCTGCTATTGTTTCATCATGCTTGTCAAGCATCATATCCTGTTTATCAAGCATCATATCCTGTTTGTCAAGCATCATATCTTGCTTCTCAAGCATCAGGCCCGTATCCGCCTTCACCGCTTTCAGCGTTTCATTCATCGAGCCCAAAAAGCCTATCATCACCTCGCCTTTCTTATCGAAACTCCGCATCAAAGCCACCATCTCTGTCTCGCCTTCTCCGGGAACATCGGCACCGTGCCTCTCGAAACGAATGAACTCGCCTTTGTAGTCCTCGTATGTCGCCGTTACTTCTTCTATACGCGCAAATGACAGGGGATTCTGCTTTAGTGCATTGATTAGCCGTTCTATCGCTTCTGCGTCACCCTCACAAACTACCTTTACGCTACCATCAGTCTCATTCACGGCAAAACCAGTTACATTTAGCGAATCCGCAACATTCTTGATGAAAGTACGGAATCCGACCATCTGTACATTCCCTATTATCTTGAGGCTCGCTCGTTTCATCATAAACATTCGTCTCCTTCCTGTTACTTAAAGAAATAGATACTATAAATATGTTTGTTTACCGTTGAGATGACAATCTCGGTATGTCGCCTGTTCTCGGTGTACTCATGATGATAGCGGGTCGTTCAGGTGCTGTTTTCGCTCCTTAATCGGTATTGTAATGTTCATCTAACGTCTCCTTAACGCTATTTAAATACCTCTCAAAATGTAAAAATATTCTTCTCTTGTCATCCAAACGGTCTTCATGTTGTTACGTATGACGGTTATGGGATTTTATCATATTTTGGAATGACAACGGCTCGTTTTGCATTTTCATGGTGGAATATCAAATGATTCCCTTTGTGCCTAACTAAGATACCGCCGTATTTTTCAAAGATTTTTACCTGTATTTGCCAATTTGTGGGCTTTGTTTTCATCACAAGGCACCAACAGAGATGGATAGCTCTTCAAATCCCACGATCTTCTTCTCTATTTTCAGCACCTCACCCTCTATGGCATAACCAGCTTCTGCAAAAAAGTCGTTCAACGTCCCAAGCTTGGCTGTTTCTTCCAGTTGTATCTCTAAAACCTCCTTTAAATTCTTCTTGGCTTCATCCGCAGTATGACAACAACTTGCGATATCTAGTTCTGGACAATACGAGGTAAACATTCCCCCCTTCCTGCCATATTTCAACAGTGGCGATTATCCGCTTCATATGAATACACTCGTCTCTTATTATTTAAGTTTGTATTGAATGTTTAAATATCACATTGAGTATCACAATCTAAATAAGGCACTCAATGTCATGATATTGTTCGGATTTTTACTTGCTTGGGATTTGTCTCTCGCAACTTCTCTAATCAGAAGTGCGTTATACCCCAAACCCGAAAAGAAGCAAAATTTTTAGCCCCAAAACCAACAGTGAGACAAACCCCGTAATTTTTCAATCTCTTCACCAAATGCAATATCTGACGATTCAAAATCGCCCGCGATGGCGACTATTGCTTTTTAAGCTTCTTATCTCTTACGCTCACCAACATGAGTTTCCTGTTTCCGGTCACCTCCGCAACAACTCTTCAAATCTCGCCTTGGCGTCATCTACTGAGATTACTCCCTTTACCTCAGGTACCTTATCCTTCAACGTCGCCTCGACGAAGTTCACCAGTGTGTACTGGCTCATTGGACATCCTGCACATGCCCCCGTCAGCCGCACCTTCACCACGCCGTCATCGTCCACGCCCTCTAATTCTATACTTCCACCCTCCATCTCTAAAAGCGGTCTAATGTCTTTTTCTATTACCCCTTTTACCTCTTCCAGCATTTTATTTATCACCTTTTATTTAATATAGCTTATAACAATTGTTATATAAAAAGGTTGCGTGAAATGAAATGCCCTTGTGAGATAATAGTGTGGGATGTATTGCCGTGCATACGAGCGGCACTTGCAGCAGAGCTGGTTGAAAGGGGTTTGTCACAGAATGAAATCTCAAAAATGCAGGGGATTACGCAGGCTGCGGTATCGCAATATACATCAAAGAAACGGGGTTCAAAGCTAAATTTTCAGCAGGATGCAAAGGATGAGATAAAGAAACTTGCTGACGACCTCGTGCATGGTTCTAAGGATGACCTTGCCATGAGGATCTGCAAGATCTGCCTGAAGGTTAGAGCATACGAAACAGTTTGCAACCTGGAGCTGTGTGGCACTGCTGAAAAATAGTACCTAAGCCATAAGAGGGGGTATAACTGGACGTTCGTGTTGGATAATAAACAGACAGACCCGAACTTTTTGGGGTATCCGAATGAAGAAGTGCTACAAGAAAGAAATTTTTTCACTCATAAAACCATTCCGTAAACTATCTCTCTCTTTTTTAAAGGGCAATCATTAAATATAGAAGCCGTCTATGTTTTGAGTATGGACGAAGCAGTTGTCGCATCTATTCTGTTTCGCTTCCTTATCCTCGGTCTGTTAGAAGGTCAAGAAGTGATTGTTTCGCCACCAACAGGGGGTGGTTTTCACGGTTCTGAAATTTCATGGAAGAATAGATGATACCTTTAAGCAGTAGCGAGATGCTGCTGGCGCATGGAAATAGTGGTACATTAGCGGTGGTTAAAGTAGGCGCTCAAAGACAGTTCTTCGTTGATACGCCAGAACGCGAGATTGTATTGGCGATGGGCCCCGAAGAGTTGCTTGTGGCTTCCGGATTTGGCACTGATGAGCAGATAGTAACGGGATTGAGGTGTGTGCTGTACATGATTAGAGAAGTAAACTCGCCGTTGATTGTGCTGCCAAAGAACCATCCCGCATCGGCTCGCCTTAGAATTGTGGTATCTGCGGGCAAGCGAATTGTGTTGAGTTGTAACATCACACCGGGCACGCATCCGGAGCAGCATTTACTTTGTGGCATGGATGAGTTTGACGGTGCGGAGATACGGGGCGTTGACGGTGGTGTGGAGTTAAAAGGTTTGGGATGGGCAAAGTGTGAGAAACGAGAGTTTACAAACTTTTCTTTACAAAAAGAAAAGAAGGTGTAACGTAATAATGTAAAAATTAATAGGCAGGATAATGATATGACGGGCGAAGCGGGAGTAAAAAGTGCAGAGAGTGCTGGTAGGAGCCTATCAGAAGCGAAAAGGATTGTAATAAAGGTGGGAACCAGCAACCTCACCGATAATAACTATCGGCTTGAGCCTCGAAAAGTCGAAAAACTTACTAAGGAGATAGCGGAATTAAAGAAACGAGATAAGGAGGTTATTGTAGTCTCTTCAGGCGCTATCGGTGCTGGTATAGGTAAACTCGACCTGAAGCAAAGGCCGCGCGACATTAAGCTGCTGCAGGCTACGGCTGCCGTTGGTCAGAGCATCCTGATGAGCACGTATGATAAATATTTCGCCAGTTACGAGCAGACCATCGCTCAGGTATTATTAACGCATGAGGACTTCTTTAATAGGCAGAGATACCTTAACCTTAGAAATACATTGATTACACTACTCAAAGCAGGTTTAATCCCAATAATCAACGAGAACGACACCGTGGCGGTGGATGAGATAAAATTAGGCGATAACGATAATTTATCGGCTCTTGTAGCAAGCAATCTCGAAGCGGATTTACTCATTATGCTGACCGATATAGACGGCTTGTTCTCTCAGGACCCGCGGAAGAGCAAAAAAGCGGATTTTATACCGGTTGTGGAGGAAATAACACCGGAGATCGAGCGTACTGCGGCAACAGGAGGTAAGATGGGCGTAGGTGGCATGAAGACGAAGATACAAGCCGCGAAGGTCACCATGAACGCAGGTATTCCCCTGGTCATTGCAAACGGCGGAGAAGAGAACATCCTCCTGCGGATTATAGATGGCGAACCGGTGGGAACTTTATTCATATCAAAGAAGGGGAAGATGAACGATAGAGAGCATTGGATTCTATTCGCATCTGCGCCAAAGGGCAGGATTAAAGTGGATGAAGGTGCAAAAAAGGCATTGCTAAAAAACGGCAGTAGTTTGCTACCTTCGGGCATTATTGACGTTGAGAACGAGTTCATAAGTGGCGACACAGTAAGCATAGTTGACGCAGAAGGTATTGAATTCGCAAAAGGCATCACGAACTACTCCGCTGCGGAAATAAAAAGGATAAAAGGCGTGCACTCACGCGAAATCGAGCAGATTTTGGATCGTAAAGGATACACCGAGGTGGTTTATAGAGGTAATCTCGTGCTGATATAAGGGGCCAGACCCCCCTTATCAACCCTCCCTGCCTTTACGACATATATTCAAATAAAACTTTTCTTGTGGAGCTAAGGTAAAAAACCACGCTATTAAATCTTTTTCAGATAATACGCGGAATATATTGCACCCAAAGGGTTATGCGCGAGCACACGATCTTTTACAGCAAGTGTTGTTACCGGTGCCTCCGAATATTTCGTAAATAATATGTCGTGGCCTATACACAATCCGAGTATGATGTTTAAGTCCGTCTTTTCTTCGTTTAATATTTTTGCCTGCCCTATTGGGTTGCACATTGCCTCTACCTCTGTTTCTGTCTCGGCATCATCCACCTTGTGAAGACATTCCAACTCGAACTGTGATTTGTCAATTCCGCATACCTTGCAACAAACCGAAGACACATCGAAATGTTGAGATAGAACATCACAGATTATCTCTGCCTCTTTTTGCAGTCCTATGCAGAACGCAACGCCCAATTTCTTGTAGCCCCTCTCTTCCGCATATATAATCAGTTCCTCTATGCGGGTCTTCTTCATGTAATACCTTGATTCTATAGAAGTAGCAACTCTAAGCGACTTGAGGTCATCTCCTTTGTATGCTGCTTTGACCTCCTCGGCAATTTCAGTGCAGTTCTTGCCTTTATAGCACTCTTTTTGTTTGCAGCCGGCACAATTCATAGTCTTATATTTTCTTCTTTTATTGCGATATATAAAGCATAATATTTCTCTGCTAAAAATTTCTTTTTGAAAGAGCGGTTTTTATAGTAAAGAGGAACGGATTTACCAAATGCGAACGATAGAGTGGGACGAAGAGAAGGAAGCTGTAAAATTCATAGACCAGACTTTATTGCCACGCGAGTATAAAATAAATGAGTGCAAACGTGTGGATGAGCTTATAGATGCAATACAGAGCTTGAAGGTGCGAGGTGCTCCGGCATTGGGTGCTGCTGGTGCGTTCGGTGTTGTTCTGGCATGTATAACCGAAACTAACAAAGAAGCGGTAAAAACGCAAGTGGCGCGACTCGAAAAAGCAAGACCTACCGCAGTCAACCTCGCCTACGGCGTTAACAGGGCGTTTAATGCGGCAAAACACGGTGAAAACACAGCGGAGATGAAGATGTACGCGCTTGCTGAAGCGAATCAGATTGCTGAAGAAGATATTGCCGTGAACAAAAAGATAGGGGAGTACGGAAGTGAACTTCTGGACGATGGCGATGTTGTGCTGACGCATTGCAATGCGGGACGGCTCGCATGTGTTGATTGGGGTACGGCTCTCGGTGTAATAAGAACCGCAATAGCGAACGGTAAAAGAATAGAAGTGATTTCATGCGAGACGAGACCGTTGAATCAGGGTTCGAGGCTAACCACCTGGGAGCTGCTTCAAGATAAAATCCCGGTTACGCTTATTACAGATAGCATGAGTGCGACGGTGATGCGAGCGGGGAAGGTGGATAAGGTGCTCGTGGGTGCCGATAGAGTAGTTAAAGAGGGCGTGCTAAATAAAATCGGGACTTATATGCATGCAGTACTTGCGAACGCACATAACATACCCTTTTACGTTGCAGCTCCTCTTTCTTCTTTTGATATAAAAAGGAGTTACAAAGAAGTAGAGATAGAGGAGAGGAGTCCTGATGAGCTGATTTTTTTAGGCAAGGAGCAGATTGCACCGCTTGATGTGAACGTTTATAACCCGGCATTTGACTTTACCCCATTCGAGCTGATAGAAGCGGTGATTACGGAGAAGGGTGTGGTGCGAGAGTTTATGGATTTCGAGTATAAGTTGTAAGTAGAAGAACGGGCTCAGGAATAATATACTTGCGGACTAAGATATAATCACAAGATGAAAATAGTTATAACGGGCGGCGCGGGATTCATAGGCTCAAACATTGCGGAAGTGCTCTCGAAGGATAATGAAGTTATTGTTCTGGACAATTTATCTACGGGAAAGCGGGGGAATACCAAGGATTTAGATATTAAGTTTGTTGAAGGCAGCATTACTGATTTAGGGTTGTTGCAGACGGTATTCAAAGATGTGGATTACGTCTTGCATCAAGCGGCGATTCCGTCAGTCCCACGGAGCATAAAAGACCCGATTGCGTCTAATAACGCAAATATAAACGGCACACTGAATGTTTTGGTTGCTGCAAGAGATCGCGGCGTAAAGAAAGTGATTTACGCTTCTTCGAGTTCTGTCTATGGCGATACGCCGAAACTGCCGAAGAGAGAGGATATGACACCAAACCCGTTATCGCCTTATGCTGTGGCAAAACTTACGGGCGAATACTACTGCAATGTGTTCAATGAAGTTTACGGGTTAAAAACGGTTGCGTTGCGTTATTTTAACGTTTATGGACCCAAGCAGGACCCTTATTCGGATTACGCAGCGGTTATTCCGAAGTTTGTGAGTAAAATTTCGGGTGACGAGTCGCCGGTGATTTATGGTGATGGTCTGCAAACGAGGGATTTTACATTTGTTAAGGATGTCGTAACCGCGAATATCCGGGCAATGCGAAGTGACGCAATGGGCGTGTTCAATATCGCGTCGGGCAGCAGGATAACTATAACGGAACTTGCGGAACTCGTAATGAAGCTCATGGGCAAAAATTTGAAGGTGGTGTTTGAAGAGTCGAGGAAAGGAGATGTGAAGCATTCATTAGCTGATATATCAAAAGCGAAGGAGGCTTTCGGCTACGAGCCGGGTTATCGTTTAGAAAAAGGGTTAGAAGAGACGATAAAGTGGTTTTCCTAATAAAGGGCCAGACCCCCCTTATCAACTCTCCCAGCCCAAAAAATATTTTTGCGTAGCAAAAACCGCGTAAGCATGTTTAGTAAAGTTTTTTCACAAAGCGAAAAAAGTTTTGGTTCAAAACCTTTTCTTCTGAAGAAAAGCTTTACCAAAAGAATTTATTTTTGCACAGCAAAAACAGCGTAAGCGTGTTTAGTAAAGTTTTTTTTCGCAAGCGAAAAAAAGTTTTGGTTCAATCCTTATTTTGTTGGATTAGCCTCTTCGACGTGTATCATTTCACTGATATACCTCTTTTTAGCGCGGGTTTCAATCCTTGTTTTGTTGGATTAGCCTCTTCGACACACATCACAGGATTTAGAAACTGCTGCTGCGTTAGTGTTTCAATCCTTGTTTTGTTGGATTAGCCTCTTCGACAAATAAAGTTTGCTAAAGGGGTAAGCATAATAAGGAACGTTTCAATCCTTGTTTTGTTGGATTAGCCTCTTCGACTATTCTCAGACATAATAGGGGACTTCAAATTCACTATGTTTCAATCCTTGTTTTGTTGGATTAGCCTCTTCGACAAGAGGTCCCCGTTTTGTTCTTGTATATTAATTTGCTGTTTCAATCCTTGTTTTGTTGGATTAGCCTCTTCGACGACCTTCTCAGTAAGCATAATGGGTGATGGTACGCGTTTCAATCCTTGTTTTGTTGGATTAGCCTCTTCGACTTTCTTTGATATGTTAGATAAGAATCCAGCATTGATGTTTCAATCCTTGTTTTGTTGGATTAGCCTCTTCGACTATATCTTCTTTTGTTAGGCCACATACACCATATGCGTTTCAATCCTTGTTTTGTTGGATTAGCCTCTTCGACACATGACCGCCATCTATTTCGAGCGTTACATCTACAGTTTCAATCCTTGTTTTGTTAGATTAGCCTCTTCGACTACAGCGATAATATCTGAAGAAACACTAAAGGATTGGGTTTCAATCCTTGTTTTGTTGGATTAGCCTCTTCGACTAAGATAATATATGAGATATATAAGGCTGCATTTCCGTTTCAATCCTTGTTTTGTTGGATTAGCCTCTTCGACTAGAGAAGCTGTGGCGAAGGAGAAGGGGAGATGATGTTTCAATCCTTGTTTTGTTGGATTAGCCTCTTCGACAATAGGGATGTGCCTTAACCACATCCCACCTGCCTGTGTTTCAATCCTTGTTTTGTTGGATTAGCCTCTTCGACGAGTTGATTGCGGCGGTGCTTGCTTTTTCGCAACGGTGTTTCAATCCTTGTTTTGTTGGATTAGCCTCTTCGACTTCATGATCATAATAATAAAATAACAAGTAAGTATAGTTTCAATCCTTGTTTTGTTGGATTAGCCTCTTCGACCGCAGCGATTTTTCCTTCTTTACCCTTTTTTCTCGTATCTGCTCCGTCCTTTTATCACACATCATTTCACATATGCTTTTTATTCGACCCTATATAAATACATGCTTTTTCATACAGAAAATCATTTTGGAAAAGATACCTATTTGGCTATTGGCCGTTTCTCATTCACCCTTTGCACCGTCCCGAACCCTCTTGAAACCGATTTCCCCAGCCCCATGTAATCAGGGATCGTAAAATTCACCATGAACTCTCCTAAGAACCCTATGAATGGCGTGCCTTTGATCACGCACTTCTGCCGTCTCAATTTACCGATTACAAGTCTTATATCGTCCAGGACCACATAACCCAGCCCTTTTGATGCCGATAGGATATTACCTATGAGCGTTCTTCGTAACAGCTCTCTGCGTTCTTCACGCTTCGATTCCAAGTATCTTTGATAATTCTGCTGGCTCAATGCGATCCAGGGTGTGATGAATTCATAGCTCAATATCTCTGTGGCGATACCGAACTCTTCTTCTTTTAATGCTATGCCGCGTTCTACAATCGTGTACTCGTTTTCGCCTAATTTTATCGTGTCATATTTGTCATAAATCTCCTTCAGTACTTCAGCGCCTTCTTCTATGCCTAATACTATTGCCGCACCTTCCAATATCTTGTACTGGATACGTGGGTAGCGGTAAAGGAGTTTGTCAACGTCTATATGCTGATGCAGTAGTGCGTATTCGTTGAAGCGAGTGGCGAAGAAGCCTCTTAGTTTCGCTGCGGCTTCTTCTACTGGGCGGTCGGATTTCAAGGTTAGCTTTAAGGTTTTGAGGTGCATGGGATTCTCCTAAAAAATTAAATACTAAATGCCTACTTAATATAATAAGAGAAGCCGAAGATAAAACATAAAAGGAGAGATATTAATAATGGAGAGCAAAAAAGTATTTCTGGTGTCTATCACCCAAGAAGGTAAATTCTTTGTGGCAAGGTGTCCAGAACTTAGCGTGACGTCACAGGGCGAATCTCTTGTGGAAGCACAGAAAAATCTCAAAGAAGCTATCGAGCTTTATATCGAGAGTTTCGGGCTTGAAGACCTGCCTGGAGTATCCGTTAACCCCTACTGGACAACAGTGGAAGTAGAGAACTTGCAAAAGGTACGTTACTTGACATCCTACATCAAGCAGGATTGAATAAGGATGAGCTAATCGAACTTCTTAAATAGAGGCTCTTAGTTTCGCGGCGGATGCTTCTGCGGGGCGGTTGGATCAGGGTCAGGCGTAAGGTTTTTGGGTGCATTTGATTTGCCTCTAAAAGATTAGTGTTCCACCAATAGAATTTTTATCTATATCAAATGCTTGTCTAATCTCTGCTGGCAGTTTTTCATTCGCTCTTTACTGCACCTATACTTTTGTTGTATTTGTATAGCTAATCGTAAAAACCACGAGATTACACAAGATTAACACAAGATAAATAGTTTAGGGAACATTTTTTGGAGATCTGAGTTATCTTCAATTAAAGGTAATCTCTCGGAGATCATTTCCCGGCAATTTTTTATTTTATAAAGTTGTTGATTGAAAACCTTTCATTCAAAAAGAATGCTTCACTAAAGAAACATTATACAATTAAAAATCGTAAAAAAAGAAATGATATATTTTATTCGAGAACTCCTGTGGAATGAATGGAACATTGACCATATCGCAAGACACAATGTTTCACAGCACGAAGTGGGAGAGGTTTGTTATTCTAATCCCGATGTGACCAAGGCAAGGAATAAAACTTTACGGATTATTGGTCATACCTATTCCGGGCGCTTTCTCACCATCTTCCTTGCTCCTCGTGGTAGAGGGCGTTATTTTGTGGTTACTGCGAGAGAGGCTACCGAGGCCGAACGGAGAAGGTCTTATAAATAGCAGAATACCATATATTCATAACAAGAAAATAAATAGAGCGAAATGGGTAAGATACCAAGGTTTGAGAGTATAGAAGAAGAAGCGGAATTTTGGGATACGCACGATACAGAAGAGTTTACAGACGAATTTGAGCCCATAAAGGTAAAATTCGCTTATCCTCTGAAGCATAAGTGGATGTTAACTATGGAGCTGGATGAAGAGATTTTTAATCAGGTGAAGAAATTAGCTGCAGGTGTCGGTGAAGAACCCAGTGTCCTCATTCGTACTTGGATTTTAGAGCATCTCAAGCGATAAAAATCGAAACTATGGCGGATTTGGAATCACTCCCAGAAGAGGAATGGGTAGAAGTACCTGAAGGACTACATGCAAAGTTTGTTTACAGTGTAGACCGTGAAAATAGCAAATTGACCATTACACTCCCGGAAGAGGTTGCTAAAAAGATTGGGGGGCGACTATGTGCTTCTTTTGAGGAGGGGAAGATAGTTATACGTGAGATTAAGGGATGATTTCTCTGCTCGCACACCGGCACTCAATAATGGCATCGTCGTTGTGGTTAAGCGACTAGAGGCTGATAGAGAAAGGATTTTTTATACGATTTCAACAATAACCTGATTTACCATAACAATTTCATTGACAACAAAAATCAAGCATCTGACAACACAGGCACCAATTCATGAGATAATGGTCCCGTAGAGGGTGGCAATTATTGGTCTGATCATGGTTGTTTTGGAAATCCAAGTGCTGGATCTCAGCAACTTCTTCTTCGGAGGAAATTGACAGTGTTAGCACTTTTA
Organism: Candidatus Methanophagales archaeon; assembly: GCA_029241965.1. Lineage (GTDB taxonomy): Archaea > Halobacteriota > Syntropharchaeia > Alkanophagales > Methanospirareceae > QENJ01. The sequence goes on along the minus strand of JAPWVK010000129.1, from coordinate 266 downwards.
TTTATGATGTTGCAACTGTAATTCAAAGAGACTTTGGCACTGGCACCTATCCTTTAACGCATTCTAAACGAGCAAGCGCCCTTGTAGATCATTTTGATAATTTAGATAGCGCGACTGAAATCATTCATATGATGATAATGCGTATAGAAAAGTTCTTTTTATTCGGTTATCGGGAGATGTCAGAGGATAATATACTCCAACCATAATCCTAACTTGACTTTTGCCAATCAATACCAAGTTGTATCGCTAATTTTCCAACATTCGGA
>JAPWVK010000128.1 GCA_029241965.1 Candidatus Methanophagales archaeon | reverse complement strand
GTGCTAAAAATAACCATGCTGCATAAAGAGAACGGTTTAACGTTCTTCTTTCTCGCTCTTCTAAGCCAGCTGTTATCATGCCTGTTAGCGTGAGCGCAAATGCAAAAAAGACAAATGCGTACCCTAAGAAAACTATCGGCGGGTGGATAAGCACCCAGAACGTCTGCAACAATGGATTAAGTCCTGCTCCCTCTGTTAGCACTGTCTGCATAGACATAGACACAGGGAAATGTTCAAACGGGCTGTGCAGCAATACCAGGAGGATAAAAAAGATGAGAAAAGCGTCTGTTATTTTGTATAGCGTTATACGAAACGTGCTTCTTTTTTCAGCCTCGTGTTCTGATTCGGGTTCTTTAAACCGATAGATGAAATAGATGAGGGTAAAGAGAAAAGTAAGAAAAAGCATTGACCCGCTGGCTCCTATCCATGGGTCGCCGAGTTTATACCAGATAGCTAAACCCGATGAACTGTAGGTATAAACCTCGCTTAAGGCGAAATTATCGGATACAAAAGCCCATGTAAGCGAGAGGTATGAAGCCACGACCAACGCACAAGCGATGGCAGAAGTGTAAAATGCGTATTCGCGTTTCTTCTTGTCCTTTGCCGTTGTCTTTATCTTTGCTTTTGACAGCAGGAGAAAATCAAAAACCAGCAAGATGCCAGCGAGGATTATGAATATGTCTCCTATTTCTATTCCCATCTACATCACCCGACAGTTATGCCTTTCCTTTCTGTAATCGCTTCTATAACTATATATAACCCACTTATTTTTATTTTTAACTTATTCAGAATGGTCTGATAAAGATATTAGACTTGAACATGCAAGTTTTTAAGGATTCTTATCTATTCCGCAAAATATATGGGTTGCTTCCAAACGATGCCTTAATCGCAGCGATATGCAAGCATTACGGAATCAATAAGATAGCTATTTTCGACCCAGATTTTAAAAGAGTTGATTTCTTAGAGATACTCACAAACCTTTAAAAAACATAATCTGTGTCAATCAGTGAAATCGGGGAAAAACAAATCGTTGACGCAGATTAACACAGATGGTAAGTATCAACACGGTTAAACTAAAATAAATCTGCCTAAATCGGTGTAAATCCGTACCTTAAGTAGAAAGAAGCTATACTTTATATACAATAAAAAATAAAAAGGGTCCAGCCGATTGCTTGGACCCTCACCCTCTTTTTTAACTAATGTCCCCGTTTTGCAAGAAGTACAACCACTGCAATTGCAATCACTGCGAATATCAGTTCGAAACCTGGCGTTGCTGCTGGTGCCCCCGCTGGCGTTGCTGCTGGTGCCCCCGCTGGCATTTTTACCGCTAAAACCTTGTCTATCGTCTCTTGTGGTATAAAAGAACCCCCTTCACCGAGCATCTCTCCTTCACAACCCTCGCATAGCACTGCCGGGTTTTCATGGCAGTCTGCGCATTCCTTTGCCTTATCTGTAACCGTATGCGGGAACCATGCACCATACCCTGTGTGTGTCTCACTGTCATAAGCAGCAGTCATGTTCATGAACGGTTTTATCTTACCATCAGCACCGATAGCAAGACGGAAATCGTCAATCTCTACTTTCGTTCCTTTTCTGGTATCTAAGTGACAGTTCACACATCTTGGTGCCCATCCCACATGACATGCTGTACAGTCGAGTTTATCACCGTGTATCTTATGCGATGGTGTATCAGGTGCAAACTGCGTTACTGGCATTCCCTTGACTTCTTTCCCTGGACTGTTGTGGCAATCCTCGCATGACGTCTTGACCGCTTCAAGCTGGCTGGCTGCTGCTTCCCCTGTACCGTGCATCTCTTCCGCGGTATGGCAGTCCGTGCATGTAAGCCCTTTCTCATAGTGGATATCAGCAGGGTGCGCTACTTCTGCTCCTTCTATCGGAATCTTGCCATGTGCTGGAATCTCTCCTACAAAGATCGAGGTTTGTTTCTTGAAGTGGCACTGGTCACATGTCGACATATTCTTGCTCATGTCTTCCTTATGCGGCTCCTCCCCATGGCACTTTTCGCAGGTGGTAACATGGCAGTTAGAGCAGTTCCACTGTGCATAATACTCATCCATATCTATTCCGAACTCGCCTGCCGCATACTTCGCGTACTCGCTCTTCATCCCCGCACCGGTGTAATGCAGCGATGTCGTAAAGTCATCAATAACATCGGAATGACAGCTACAACCTTCGAATTCTTCCGCCGCTGTTATCGTGATACTAACCAGCGATACTGATAACACTGCAATAACTATCAGGGGCAACATTGGCTTCGCTGTTCTCACTATTGCACTCACCAATTTACAACTTCTTGCTAATTCCTTTTTTGGCATCTTTCTTCTATCTCCCTATATCTAATAGATTCAATGTTATATTATTTTAAGATTACGCAGTATAAAAGTTTTTCGGTTTTTTATTTTTTCCCTATCACCTCCTAAAAATTTTGCTTTTACAACAGCGCCCTTCTCGGCGCATCTACCTTCTCATCCATTTGGGAATCTCACCACGCAACAGGAACTTCACGCTTTTACTTTCTCTCCCCCTGTGCGCTACTTTTTAGGGATACTTCCTGTGGTAACTATATATAAAAACCTCGTATGCAAACGTTTTCACTATCTAAAAAAAAAATCGGCTTATGATACTCTTTTTTACCGGGGTGCCAACTACCACGGTGTAATGGGCGATACCAAAGGCACGTTCTTTGTCAAGATAAAGGCCAATTCCGGGTTTACGAATGCAGATTATCTTGCAAAGGCTGCAGAACTCGCAAAGAAATACGGCGATGGTACACTGGAACGTACAACCAGACAGAGCGTAGAAAATCAGGGCGTTCCGGGCACAAATGAGGATAAACTGATGACTGAGATATATGCTAGCGGACTTGCAACTATCGGTATGGGCTACTGCACCGAAGGGCTTGTAGGTCAGGTTCGTCAGGACATCGACGAAGAGAAGTGCAATGGATGCGGGCGATGTGCAGAACTGTGCAGGGTGGATGCAATCTCTATTGTGCTTGGGAAATCGGTGATTGACCGTGATAAGTGCATTTCCTGCGGATGGTGCATCCGAGGCTGTCCACACGAGGCGGTGATCGAGACGGAGCATGGATACTCGACGTGGCTCGGAGACAGCGATACACGAAGGCCAGCCGACGGAATATTGTAAAAGTCGTTCTACATGAAAGAGGAGATTCCAGAGTTGATTGATGCCGTTGCGAAGACGTTGGTCAAATAAAAGACAAAATCGGGTCGTGAGAGGCTTGGAAACGTGATGAAGAGCAAGGGCAAGTTCATTAATGAGGTGCTGGCTTCAGTGTAGGGGCAAATTAACTGTGTACGGTTCGATGAGGTGACGGAGGTTGAAAGACCACCTCCTACTCTACACGGCGAGAAGATAGAACTCAAAAAAGCGTCCTCCGCAGCTATTGCCATCGGCTCTGCACTTGGCTCTGGTGATAGCTCTGGATGACCCCCTTATTTAGCGTTCTCAAATCCAAGTACACCATTAGCGAATACTTTCACTTCGTCACCCTCTTTCAATGCAAAGTTTCAAAATCGAATAGCGTTCCCTTCCGAGTCGTCGGAATAGACTACAATTCATATCTTCATGTTTTTACATCTTTTTTGCAGAAATGACAACAAAGCCTCCTCTTCCAGAACCGTCTTTAACAGGCTCAGTAGCTGTTATCTTTCCGGGGTTTTTGAAGATTGTTTGACAAATTTTGATATGACAGTAACCTAATTTTCTAACCCACTTCAAAACCTGATTAACCGAGTAAAAGTGGGCATATTTATAATACTTACTATCCTTCTTTTCTAATTCATAGGCCTTGCCAAGAAAACTATCACTATCTATCATTCCGATTATAATATATCCGCCGGATTTAATAACTCTTGTTGATTCCTGTAGTGCAAGCATAGGATTTTGTAAAAAGCATATTGTTGTGGTCATCAAAATAAAGTCGAAAGACTCATTATCAAAAGGGAGCTCCTCTGCTTTTGCTTCATATACTTTTATTCCACGCTTTCTTGCAATATCCGCCATCGCTCTTGCTGGTTCTACACCAATTTGGATACCCAGGGGAACCGCAAATCGTCCTGTGCCTACCCCTACTTCCAAACCTTTACTGTTCTTTGGTATGAACGTTCCTAAAGCCAGAATTTCTGACTCGTAGGCAAACTTGTGTTCATCAAACCACTTATCATATTCTTCTGCCCATTCTTCAAATATCTGAATTCCCCTCATAGTTGTTTATCCCTTTCAGTATAATATCTCCTTCATTGACACCAATATCATTAGCGATAACCCAGCACTTTGCCATTAGCAGGAAAAATATAAGATGTTTTTCATCAGAAAGCCCCTCATAATTACCCTGACCCTTACTTATTACAAAATTCGAGTTCTTATATACCTCTTTGAATTCAGCATTGCATGTTTCAAGAACTGTTCCCGGTGCACTTGTCCCTGACGATATTATAGTTGCAACTTTATCAATTCCCGCTTGTATTGCATCGTCATACGTTACGTCATTTATAACGGGTGTCCCCCTAACTACATATATTACGGGCTTTTTCATTGTCTCTATTAAAATTCTATCGAAGACCGATTCACCCGCATTGTCACCAATATAAAGAATCTCATCGGTTTTATCTAAACGATCCTTGAATTTATCGTAATCGAATATAGCGAAATCCTTTTTGAGTACTTTAGCTATTTCCTCTTCGATATTGAAGTTTCTATTCACGCCAAAGTCTATCACGTTACCCGCAATTGCAATTCTTATCGCGGTAAGGAGCTTGTCATTCGACTTTTCTACTTTTATCTTCAAAGCTGGATATAATGCCAAGGCTTCCTCTGTGCTCGCCCTTTTTAGTTCTTTGTACGGATCAAATACGCCAGTAATTGCCCTTACTTGCTCGTATATTCGCATTCCGGTTTCTGGTGGGCTGCTTTCAAGTGGTATATCGCTTAGCATCAGTCCTATTTTATCCAGGAGCTCTTTTAGCTTCGTTTCATCCCCCGTTGCTATCCGCCCTGCCCGGAGTGCTTGATTAAAGAAACAGGGGATACAGTCTAGATATGTTCTCATTTTTTTATTTTTAAATATAGCGATGGAAGTGCGTATAATATCCCAGGTATATGCGACATTCGCCAAAGACGAAGATGCGGAAGGTGAGTAACGCAGGGGAACCACCCCCCTACGTCCTCTCAGAACCCGGCGTGAACCTCTCAGCTCACCGGGCTCCCATCATCCAACCAATGGCTTTGCTTTCATCAAAGATTCCTCCCATCTCCTGGTTGATCTCTAAATC
>JAPWVK010000127.1 GCA_029241965.1 Candidatus Methanophagales archaeon | reverse complement strand
TATGACACCTACGCATATATAAACTTCACCGTTGAAAAATATCGCAAATAATGAGTCTAATAGCACCAATATTGTATAAGAATGGATTTTTAGCGCGCATTCGATGATGTGTAGGTGGCACATCTAATTCTGTTCAGGTCCATAGTTTGTATACCCTGTGCATTTTTAATTCTTTATTAGATTATACTTTTATTGGAGAGCTAAATTAATATTAGGAGCTGATTAAAATGCCAAAAGCGACAAATCTTATAGAAGCGTACAACAACTTCGTTGTCGAGCCGCTCAAGACGGAAGAGGAGTTCAAGGATTTTTATGTTGAGCGACCAAAGAACGCACCATCTCCAATAGAAGAACTGAAAGACAGAATAGAAAACGCAGATAGTGCAAAAAAATACCTTTTCCTCGGCTTCCGAGGATGCGGTAAGAGCACTGAGCTGAACAGGCTATTCAAATTGCTTGATAAGGACAGATTCCTCATTGTTAGCTATTCAATCCGTGAATTGGATGTCAGCGATTTCGATTTTCGGGATTTCTTCGGCTCTATGGCTTTAAAAATCTACGACATTGCAGAGAAAGAAATCAAACTGGAGAAGGATATCAAAGAAGATTTTCGGGATTTTATGATGCACATCACAAAAGTTTCAGAGGAAGATGTTACAAAATATCACGAACTGGGAATATCCTTCTCAAAGTTCATTCTTCTGAAATTAGGACGAGAGGCAAAAACAAGGGAGTATATCAGAAAAGAGCTTGAGACGAAGATAAGCGACCTCATACAAAAACTCAACTGGCTTACGATGGAAGTGGAAACGAAATCAAGCAAAAGAGTCGTGGTAATCGTTGATGACCTCGATAAGCTTACTCGCGTAGGACAGGCAGAGGACTTTTTCTATAAAAATTATGGCTTGCTTATCCAGCCAAATTGCTTTGTCATTTATACATTTCCCATACCTTTGACTTTCAATCCGTATTACGAGAATGTTCGGCCTGCTTTTGATGCCGATATTTTACTACCGCAACTTCCAGTGAAGAACAAGGATGGAAAGCGATTAAATGAGAACAACTTCAACTTCTACAAGGGGATAGTAGAGAAGAGGATGGATTTGGATTTGATAGAAGAAAATGCCTTAGAGGAAGCCATAGTATCCACGGGAAAAACTTCTGAGTTCATTTCCATTATGAGAGACGCCGCAATAAAAGCATACCGGAATGAGAATGAGAAGATAACAAAAGAAGAAGTCGGAAAAGCATTGGAAAAATTGAGGAGAACGTATGACCGCACACTTACCGAAGCGCATAAAAAGCGGCTTTTAGAGATTTATGACAAAAAGGAAGCTCGTGATGATAATACGAGCGATTCAACAAGCCGTGATTTGCTTTTTAGTTTGACCGCAGTCGAGTATGAGGATGAAGAGGGAAGGTGGTGCGATATAAATCCATTATTGAAACCATTAGTGGAGAAATGGAAGAAAGCTTGATGGAAGATGTAGAGGAAATAGACACGATAATAGCAGAGCTTGAGATCTCAAAAGGTAAGGGTAACTTGATACTGTGCGTGGTTAATTCTCCGGCCTATAGAGATAGAATTATCCAGACGTTAAGGAGAAGATTCTTATCAAAGGTTATCCTTGCAGAAAAGGGTGAAGAGATCATCCGCATTTTAAAGGAGCAAGATTTTGCGGGTGCAGAAATTTTAATCTGGGTGATGCCAGAAGAGCCGACAGAAGATTTACTTAACACATTGAATAATTTCAGAGAGCTGTTCTATGAGGTGAAGATACCTAATCTGATGTTTTACAATCGGGCTTTTTCTGAGAGTGTGATAAGGAAAGCACCGGATTTCTGGCGGTATAGGGGGAACTATTATGAATTGAGAGAAGCGGAAAGAGGAATGGCTTTTGAGGCGATTGAAACTATGGGCACTCCTTTCTCTTATCAAGACAAAGAGGACTTGCAGAGAAGGAAGCGGATAAATGAATATCTACTTGAAAAAGTTAGGGATAATGAAGAAAAAGCTAAAATTTTAAGCGAATTGGGCACGATATTCTATCATTTTGGGGAGATTAATAAAGCTTTGAAATATTACGAGAAGGCATTAAAATTAAATGAAGAATTGGGAAGGAAAGAAGGAATGGCAATAGGCCTTGGAAATATAGGTACTGTCTACGGAATCAAAGGAGAGCTTGACAAAGCTCTAGAATATTATGGGAAGGCATTGAAATTAGATGAAGAATTGGGAAGTAAAGAAGGAATGGCTGAAGCCATTGGAAATATAGGCAATGTCTGCAGAATCAAAGGAAAACTTTAAAAAGAACTGTAATATTACGTGAAGGCTTTTAAATTAGATGAAGATTTGGGAATTAAAGAAGGAATTGCAATAGGCTTTGTAAATATAGGCAATATCTACCGAATCAAAGGAGAACTTGACAAAGCGCTGGAATATTATGAGAAGGCATTGAAATTAGAAGAAGAAATGGGAAGAAAAAAATGACTGAAAATAGTACTTCGAAAT
>JAPWVK010000126.1 GCA_029241965.1 Candidatus Methanophagales archaeon | reverse complement strand
TTCCTTATATTTAGAAAATACTATCGCAAATGAGTACAAAACGGTTTTAAATAACTATAACAAAAATTATCTGAAAAAGGGGTAAAAATAGTAAATTGATTTATTAATGGGGATAGGATAGGTCTGCTTCCAGAGGCTCTCTTTAGCTTCTTTATAGTTTTTTAGATTGCGATAAGTCCTTCCAAGACCAATCCATGCACCAACATTTTCTTTATCCAGTTCGATTACTTTTTTGTATGATTCAATAGCAGGCTCATATTCCTCCAAATCGCTTTGTGCCAATCCAAGATTACGCCATGCATCAACATTCTTCTCGTCTAGCTTGATTACTTTCTCAAAACACTCTTTAGCTTCTTTAGGCGCTCCAGAAATACCATGAGAGAGACCAAGACTGATCCATGCAACAACATTCTTATCATTTAGCTCAGTTATTTTTTTAAAAGATTCCACAGCTTCATTATACCTTTTCAATGTCAACTGAGCTCTTCCAGCTACTAACCAAGCATCAGTACTCTTTGGATCAAGCACCGTTGAAATCATGGAGCTTTTCCTAGCCTCTACTGGTCTATCCATCATCAAATAAGCAGAACCTAATTTTAGCCATCCATCTGGATTTTTTGGCTCTAATTCTGTTACCTTCTCAAAGCATTTTTTCGCTTCTTCATAGTTTTTCAAATTACTATGAGTGGCACCAAGATTAAACCATGCATTAATATTCTCTTCATCCAGTTCGATTGCTTTTGCAAGGCACTCTTTAGCGTTTTTATATTCTTTCAACTTGAAATAGACTCTTCCAAGACCTTTCCAGGTATCAACATCTTCTTTATCTATTTTGATTGCTTTTTTGTAGGATTTAATGGCATCGTCATATTCCTCCAGATTTCGTTGTGCCAATCCAAGATTACGCCATGCCTTAGCATTATTTTCCTCCCGTTCGAGTGCCTTCTTAAAGCTCTTTTTTGCTTCTTCGTAGTTTTTCAGGTTGCCATAAGCCCTTCCAAGACCTATCCATCCACGGCTATCCTTCTCATTTAACTTTACGGCTTTCTCAAAGCTATTTTTAGCCTCTTCGTAATCTTCAGCTCCGAGATATGCCTCTCCCTTTTTAATTAACTCTGTAGTTTCTTCTTCGCTTTTTGATTGCATCTTGCCCTACACAATCATTTGAGTTTTCAAATATATACCTATTTAGTTTTCATGTTTAATCCACGCACACACGCTTCCAGAAACGCAATAAACGGTGGCGACGGTCTGTTTGGTCTCGACATGAATTCCGGATGAAACTGTGTGGCAATAAAGAACGGATGCTCAGAAATCTCCAGTATCTCCATCCTCAATCCACTTCTGTCTGTACCCGAGAAAAATACTCCTTCATGCTCTATTCTTTCTATATAGCCCGGGTTCACTTCATACCTATGTCTGTGTCGTTCAAGCACCTTCTTTTTACCATATATCTTCTTTGCTAAAGTATCTCCTCTTATGAACACCTCATAGTTGCCCAACCTCATCGTACCGCCTTTATTCTTCACTCCTTTTTGCTCTTCCAGCAGGGCTATTACAGGATGTGGAGTTTCACCAAGTTCAGAACTATTTGCATCCTTCAGTTTTGCGACGTGCCTCGCTACTTCTATCACCGCTAACTGGAATCCAAAGCACAATCCGAGAAAAGGTATATTATTCGTCCTCGCATATTCTATCGCCTTTATCTTCCCTTCCGCACCACGAACACCAAATCCACCGGGAACGAGTATTCCATGAGCCTCATCAAAAAACGGGTTTAACGCGCCCCCCGCCTCCAAATCCTCCGCTTCTATCCATTTCAGCTCTACCTTACATCCTATCTCCGTAGCAGCGTGTTTTATCGCTTCTTTTATGCTCAAATACGAATCCTCCAGCTCTGCATATTTGCCCACTATTGCTACTATAATATTCTTATTCCCTGCTGACAGAGCTCTTCGCCGCTCTACCATCTTCGCCCAATCGTTGTCCTCTTTTAGCTGCTCTAACTGCAGTTTTTTCATTATGTAAGTGGCAGTACCTTCTTGTTCAAGCATTAGCGGCACCTCGTATATATCATCAGTATCCTGTGCGCTAATCACCGCTTCTTGCCGTACATTGCAGAACATCGCTATCTTCTTTTTCGCATCCTCTTTTAGCGCCTTTTTACTTCTGCATACGATTATATCAGGATGCAGTCCTAATTCCAGGAGTGCCTTTACAGAGTGTTGTGTGGGCTTCGTTTTCGGCTCTCCCAGAGTAGTAAAAGGCACTAAAGTAACGTGGACGAAGAGGAAATCGTTTTCGTTCTCCTCGCCGTGCATCTGCCGGACCGCTTCCAAAAACGGCATACTCTCTATGTCGCCAACCGTACCACCTACCTCTACGAGGCACATATCCGCATCACTCTTCTCCGCAACGCTTCTTATGCGTGCTTTTATCTCGTTCGTCACATGTGGGATTATTTGCACCGTCTGCCCCAGATAATCCCCTTTCCTTTCTCGCTCTATCACTGCGGAATAAACGAGACCCGTAGTTATATTATGCTCTCGTCCCAACTCCACATCCATAAACCGCTCGTAATTTCCCAAATCAAGGTCTACCTCGGCACCATCGCCCAAAACGTACACCTCGCCATGCTGAAACGGGTTCATTGTCCCTGCATCTATGTTTATGTACGGGTCAATTTTTATCGGCACGATTTCGTATCCTCGGTTCTTCAATATCCTACCGATGGACGCCATTGTGATGCCCTTTCCAAGCCCACTCATCACACCCCCGGTCACAACTATATACTTCATCGCACTAAACTCATACAATAATATATATGCACCCGTACTTCTTTCTTTCGGTAAAACTTTCTAAAAAATCCTTTAAGTACATGCTCCGATGTCTTCCTTAGCTCAGCATCTTTTAGCAGCATAATCACGGATCTAATAATCATCAGTCATGGCAATCAAAAAAGCCCTAACATCTCTTCCTTGTCCACCGTAGCAACGCAAACTACTCTATCAGCCCCACCGTAATATATATAGTATTTATCCCTCACCTCACATGCGCCGCAAGTAAATACAACATTAGGAACCTCACCCCGTATTTCGTAATCCATCTCTGGCTCGAGAATAGGCTTTGAATGCCGGTATAATAATTTTGACGGGTCATCCAAACTGAGCATCGCCGCGCCCAATCTATATACCATATCCTCATCAACACCATGATATATTAGCAACCACCCTTTCTCAGTCTTTATTGGCGGAGCACCCGCGCCTATCTTCGCACTATCCCAATTTCCTTCTTCTGACGGCGCCATAACTTCTCGCTGCCCATACCACTCAGCAAAGTTATCTGTGTAACTAATCCAGATGCCCATGGGCTCTTTGTGCATTGGTCTATGGAGAATCATATATTTGCCATCAATCATCTCAGGGAAGAGGACTGCATTTTTATCATTCCTCTCCTGCCATTCCATCTCATATCTTTCCCATTGTATAAAGTTATCTGTGGTGGCTAAACAGACCCGCATCCCATTCACAGAATAAGCAGTATAAGTCATATAATAACTCCTACCGAGCTTTACCACCCGCGGGTCCTCACACCCCCGTGGTTCCAATATCAGTTTCGGCGTGAAAACTGGTTTGTCAAAGCGAAAGAAGTTGAAGCCATCTATACTTACCGCATATCCAATTCTTGAAATATCATCTCTCCCCATAGCACGGTAGAGGAGGTGAAATAAACCCTTATCGTAAATGACCGCGGGATTAAAAATATTTTCGGATTCCCAGGCATTCTCAGGCTTTGGTTTCAGTATCGGGTTGCCTTCATAACGCCTTAACTTCATGCAATTATAACCCCCTCTCTTTCAATACCTTGGTAAAAACGTCTATATATATCTCTGCTATCTTCTCCGCAGACCTTATACGTGTGTACACCTCTTCCGCTTCTATAATACCCTTCGCTATTCTTTCATCTACACAAAAGGCAATCAATTTACGGGTCAAGTCATCCGTATCGCTATAATAGACCACTTCATCCTTCAAAGGCTGGAAGTACTCGGATTGCTGTGGAATGAATATAGGGCAACCAGCACCCATCGCCTGGAAGATAGTAGCGGAGACAAGCCTGAGATACCTATTCTGGTATTTATGGAAGATAACGGCATCCGAAGCAAATAGATACTCGTCAAACCGCTCATCAGATAAAGTCCCCTCCTCACGAACAATCATCCATGACGGTGCTGACTCCCTCTCAAGCATCTCGTAGTCTGGTGAGATTACAAATAATAAAACCACATTTGTCAGTAGCTCTTCACACAAATATCGCAGGTATGGATAATAGCCCCTCTGACAGAAGGTAAAGATTATCTTCTTATCCAGAGGCAATCCAAGCCTTTTTCTGCTCTCAATCTTGTCACCGCGTCTTATCGGGAAACAAGGGAAAGGGATGTACTCTGCGTCGGGATAAACATCCTTCAGGTACTCTTGCCGCTCATCGAAGTAAATCACCTTATCCCAGGGAAGCTGATAAAACCATGTTTCCTCCGGTAACTTATCTTCGTGAACGATATGAACAGTTCTCGCTCGACCTTTGATCATGGGGAATATTTTGGCGAGCTGTTCTACGGGAAGAGTCCTTAAGTCCTCCACTACAAAGATGTCAAACTCTGTTGTGAGGATGGGTCTTGGGTCCAGGTAGTCTTTTCCCACGCATCTTATTACATAACTCTCGTCTTTACCCGTAAATTTATCTTCCCAGTAGTCCTCCTTTAAAAAGCTGAATACTGTTACCTTATGCCCCTTCTTCAGCCAGGCCTTCACCAGTGCTTTTGCATGCACTGCAGCACCTCTTTCGTCATTCCAGGGTGTCACCACTGCAATCTTCATTCGTTCTTCACTTCACTTAGTAACAACTTAGAAGGTATATAAAGTATATATAGTCTGCCTATTGGTTAAATTGATTTTCTCTTTACATGTCTCTGTTGCCTTTATCGCAATAGATACCGCCCAGGTGTCACCATGAACTAAGAAGCAAAATAGTAATTGTAATGCCGAAGATAGAGCGCCTCTTTAACCTCAACTCCTCAAAACATCTTCAAACAGCCTTATAAACTTCTTCGCGATTTTTTCCGCTGAATTCTCTCTCACGTATTGCTCCGCATGCCCTAAAACATCTTGCTTGAACTCTTCTTCTTCTATGAGTCTAATAACTTTCTCCTTTAAATCGCCCCTATCTTTATATTTTACTATCTCCTTATCCATTAGCTCTACATGTCGCACATCAGGAGCGACTATAGGAGTGAGTGCACCCAAACACTGGCAAATCGTGCTGGAGACCGCAATGTAGTCCGTTTCCGCCTTCGGCCACAGAAATACATCAGATGCGTGCAGGTATTTATATATCGCTTCAGATTCGGGTATGCCCTGCCGAACTTCTAAGCAATTACTTTCCAGGGGTAAATCACCATAGGACCTGAGGACAAAATATTTCAAGTCATATATATCCTTTAATTCTTTCACTAACCATAAATAATCCGCATACTCAAATAATGGCTGCTTACCGAAGGAGAATAAAAGCGTTTTATCGCCGGGAATGCCAAGTTCTTTCCTTGCTCTCTTTTTATCGCCTTTAACGACCGGGCGGCATGGAAAGGGTATTATATGGATTTTATCCGCGGGGTATTTATCTTTGAGCATGTTTCCAAATTGAAAGTCAAAACATACAATTGCATCGAAGCTTAGCTTATATAGACCTTCATATATCGGCAGTTTTCCCACATGCCATACAAGCACTTTCTTTGCTTTTATCTTCGGGAACAGTTCCAGCAGAGCTGGAATGGGCAGCAGTTCTAAACCCTGCAAGACCAGCACATCGTAATTCTCTTTCCACAGCCTTTCGTCTATCCATCCTGTTTTCCCGATAGTCTCCGGCTGCTCATAGCCACGTATTACAAAATCCTCATCCTCTTTTTCTATGGGATTGTGATGCCAATCTGTCGCAGATTCTAATGTAGGAGCAAATACGGTGAGGTCATGCTTTTTCAGCCATTCCCATCCTACAAGTTCCGCATGTGCAGATATGCCACAGGTGGCATTCCAGCGGCTCATCATTGCTATTTTCATTTCCTTATCCCACACACATCGCTATACAATTTTAAATGCTTGTGTACTGTCACAGGCCATGAAGTCGCATTCCGGTAGCTGTCCGTTCTATCAAGTACATACCGCTCAAATTCTTTATCTTTTAAAATGCGAATACCCGTTTTTGCAATCCCCGATACGTTGTCTGGAAGAATAAGCAGTTCGTCACTAATATTTTTAACTACCTCAAACTTTGGTATTCGATAGGCAATAACCGGTTTCTTTGCGCCTATTGCAAGGTGAATAGAACCAGAAACAGATCTATCTTCGTGATAATGAGTGAACAAAACAACATCCGACGCACCAAAAATATACGGTATCTCCTCGTTTGGAAAGAATCTATTTGGGAATATCACTTTATCCGTGAGGTCGTGTTCTTCGATTTTCTTTCTGATTAATTCAACATACTCCTTAGCTTTTTTTGTTGCGTCATGTGAAAGCCCACCTGCAATAAATAGATACACATCTCCGACTTCTTCCCGTATCTCCTTGAGCACCTCAATCGAAACATCCAAATCTTTAAATGGATTGATAAAACCAAACGCAGTAATTATCTGGCCCTTTTCTGGTAATTTTAGCCGTAGCCGCGAAATCTTCTTATCTGCATTACTGACCGCTGTACCGTGAGGGATAATATGAATCTTCTTCGACGGTATTCCGAGCCGTTCTAATATCGCTTTCTGCGAATCAAGATGTACGATAACTCCATCGGCAATGTCAGCAATTCTCTTAGCGTACTTCTCGTCTATATCGCCTCTTGCCGAGAATTGACTTGGTCTTACGCAATGGATGGTAATGAGTGTCCTTTTTGCACTTGCTTTCAATTTTTCAAGTAGCATAGGCAGCCGGTCATCAAAACTGTAAATGCCGTATTCATGTTGAATGTGGACAATATCTGCGTCTTTCGTATTGCTGATGATTGGTTCTATATATTTTGTATTCCTATCCCAACACGGTACTACCTCAAATCGCTCTTGCTTGACTGGTGACGCCTCCTTCTCGGCAACTACCTTAATATTTAACGTGGGAGACACTTCCTGGAGTCCATGAATGAGATAATCCGTATATGTGGCTATCCCACACTGCTGAGGAAAATAAGTAGATATGTAAGCGATTTTCATATTGCACGATTGATCCTCTTTTCCTCCCATATATAAAGAAAAGTCCTGGGATATTTAAACTTTTATCCAAACCTTCTTAGCGATTTAATCACCTGTTTTAGATGTAATGAATGTTATATATAAACATTTATCGGTATCCTTCCTTTCAAATCATAAGTTAACGTTCAAAACAGTGTGAATGCCTCAAATATCCGTCGTAGGTTGTTTATTTGTAATCTTGGAGTAGTTGAGATTTTACCGTGTATGAGGACAGAGTTCTTTTAAATCAATTGCTTCTGCCATTATCTTCTTCTTTAAGCACCCGCTCCAGTTTCTCGGCTGCATGCTTATGGTCAAATTTCTGTCCCAGTGCCAAGGCATTTTTGCTAATCTTCTTCCTTAGCTCCACATCATGTAAAAGCATAATTACATGCTCGACGAAAGTGTCATAGTCATCAGCCACAAACATGTCGTTTCCATTCGTAGGATTTATACCAAAAGTAGCAAGCCGGGTAGCAACTACTGGCAGCCCGCAAGCCATAGCTTCTAAGAGTTTGCCTCTAAATCCCGTGCCTAATTCTATCGGTGCCACCAGCACATCACTATTCCAATAAAATTGTCGCACGTTCTCATTCGGCCCTCCTTCTTGAACAGTTACATTGTCACACCTCAAATCGAGGAGTTCCTGCGGCGGATTGAACCCAATTACATAAACCTTTGCATCGGGAACCGCTTCCTGGATTTTCACCCAGCAGTGATTGATAAAATTTTTTACTGCATCCACATTGGGATGATGCTGGAAATTACCCACATATAATATATTTTTGCTGTCCCACGACTTCTCCTTTGGCGGTGTGTAAAATCCAGTATCAACTCCGTGAGGCACCACCCGGATTTTATGTTTTAACCTTGGCGCATAGTTCGCCACAATATCGCCGTCTTCCTTAGTTAAAGTTAGTATTTTATTTGCAACGTCGTACATCTTGAATTCGTAATTAAAAAGTTCCCTTATTGTAGCTTCATCAATATTTTCGCCTTTCTCGGCTCGTAGTTCAAACGCCTTTGTATAACATTCGTGCACTGAAATTATAGCAGTGGTATCGGATGGGATAAGACTGCAGTTTGCCTCTATATATTGCCCCATCATTGAATATTCCGCGATAATAGCATCAAAATGTGTCTCATTCAAAACCGCGGTAAAAGCGCCTTCAAGCTCTTCGTTGTATCCGCCATCTCCGGTTAAGAAATTTCGTGATCTTTTCAACTGTTTATAAAGAGCCTCTATTTCTGCCTGTGGTCGTTCTCTGACGGAATCAACCTTGATAACACGCTCACAGAAAGGTTCAAGGCTTTTATCATTCCGGTCTGCATCTGAATAGGCAGGAGCAATGAGCGTTATCTTGTGTCCCATAGAAGACAAATTCTTAATTCTGTGATAAATGAGGATGGGACCTCCTATGATGTCCGCTCGGGGCAGCAGCTTTGGCAGGAACAGTATGTTCATGTTCATTGCACCTCTTTACTGATAATATCGCTTATCCGAGAACGAATTCGTTCTTGAGCCGTAAACGACATCAATTCCTGCCACCGTCTTTGCAACGCGCACAGTTTTTGAAATGGGTCGAATTTCGGCACTGCATCTGTTCTGGCAAGGGTGATGTTTTTCAAAGCCTCTTCGCTGGCTTTGCTGTCACCCTGTGCGAGATACTCCTCGGACAACAGTTTACTTGCGTTTTCTATCTTCGTTTCGAGGTCTGGTTTCAGAAAACAGCCGGGATAAGAGTCGAACTCATCGGGATAAACTCTTGTCATTCCAGTTATCTCTTTTTGGCTATCTATCTTCGCACGTTCGTATATAAAACGATATAAATCCTCCCGCAAGCTTCTCCAAATAGGATGCGTCTTTGAAGGCGGTAAATGCGTGATAGAGAGCTGATTATCCAGGAAAAAGGAATAACCAAACATCTTCACATTTATCAGGAAGTCTATGTCCTCGCCCCGTGGAACATCAGGGTCAAAAGGCACGACTGTAAAAAGATTCCGATGCACGACCATGTTCCCGCCGAATACGAACGGCGTATCTTTCAAGCGTGGTTCTGTCCCAATAACGTTGTCAAAAGCTTCGTTCATACGGTCATATTGGTCCCAATATTTCATCCAGGGACGAGAAGGGTTCTTAACGTGATAGTCGCCATCTGGCTGTAGATAATAGCCTGCAACCGCGTTAATCACTTTTCCCTCTGAGTCTCTTCCAATGAATTCTCGCGCTTTCGTCATGAATTCCAGATCTTCGAACACCTCGTCATCGTCAATAAGCACTGCCGCATCAGAACCTAAGACATGAGGAACGAACATGCAAAGATTTCGAACGTTGGAGTAGCCCCTGAGCTGAAGCAGGTCAGTGTACTCCTTTTTGCTCTCGCTAACCAACAACTCGTGTATCTGCCTAAGATGAGAAGCACCGAAGAGCAATACCTCTACGCCAGGATTTGACGACTTGATGATACTGGCGACTTTTTCTTCTACCTTAGATTCTATATCCACAGCCGAGGAAACAGCAATTATCACTAATTGAAATTCTTTGTCCGCCAGAACCTTTATACTCTGTATCGCTCGGTGTAAAGTGCCTTCTTCATCTAAAGGTGTTGGATGGTCGTAGATGCCATCGCCCTCTTTCCAGCCCGTTTTACTTTCTCTTGCCCAATACGAAGGGATTACCATCGTAATTTTCATATTCATAGTCTACAACTACCTACTAATATTCTTATAATATTCGTATCCTTTTTTATTTTATATAGTAAGATGGAGTATAGGAAGTAAAAGGAAAGAGGTGAGAAGAGATGGAATATGTATATGCCGCATTGCTCCTGCATGACTCGGGCAAGGAAATTACAGAGGATGGTATAGGTGCGATAATGAAAGCTGCGGGGATTGAAGCAGATACGGGTAAAATAAAAGGACTGATATCCGCGCTCAGCGATGTCAATATAGATGAAGCGATGAGTCAAGCTCAGCCTGCGTACGCTCCTGCACCAGTAGCACCACAAGCACCGGCAGAAGCGCCGGGAGCGCCGGAGGATGGAAAAGCGGGCAAGAAAGAGGAGAAGAAAGAAGAAAAGGAAGAGAAGAAATCAGAAGAGAGCAGTATGGAAGGGTTAGCTTCGCTGTTCGGCTAAAGCGGATATTTCTTCAAGAAGAAAGCGGTAAGAAAGGATTTTTTGCCTTTCTTAGCACACGAGTATTCAAGCCCGGTAAGGGCTTATCTTTCTTTAGCACTTGAGTGTTGCTCCGGTAGTGTAGCTCGGCCAATCATTTCGGCCTTTCGAGCCGAGGACTCGGGTTCAAATCCCGACCGGAGCATTATTTATTTTTTTGCTTATCCCGCTCATAATATAGCACCACAGTGATGCACTGCGAGATAAGAGGTAAAACACCATTGAAATTATGGACTATTGGGACGGGTAAAAGGAGTTTAGAAAAGTTTTTGAGCTTACTCAAAACATACCAGATAGAAGCAATCGTGGATGTGAGACGATTCCCCTCGTCTAAATACAAGCACTTCAAGCGAGAGAACATGGAAGCGAGTTTGAATCGCAAAGGTATAGAATATTATCACGTTACAGAACTCGGGGGCTATCGAAAAGGCGGCTACAAGAGATATATGGAAACAGAAGATTTTAAGAAGGGTTTGCGTTACGTTGAAGCGCTCGCATCATCGAAAAGAGTGGCAATCATGTGCGCTGAACTTCTCTTCTCCCAGTGTCATCGCCGATTTATAGCAGATACGCTTAAACAACGTGGTCATACAGTAATACACATAATAGACGAGAAGAGTAGCTGTGAGCACAAAGCTAAAAACGATAAGTACAAGACTCTGGATGAATTCTTACTATTTGTGCTGTTTTAGTTTTTTTAAAAAACGATGAAACAACGCAAAAGTAGGGATAAAGAAATACAGGATTTTTTTATATGCTGAAGTATATATAGGGTATCAATCGAACATTAAATCATTTAGGATATGAAAAAAAAACTCGTCGTAAATTTGATGGCGATCGTAGCGGTTGTAGTGGTGGCGATGCTTGCGGGGTGCATTGAAGAAGAAACTCCTGCACCCACGCCAGGGCCAATCGCTCCCGTGGAAACTCCTGCGCCAGAACGGTCGCCCACACCATCACAACCGCCTATTTCAGACGTTACTAATGTCACGGCTGAGGAGGGAACGCTGCGGATTGGTGCATTCAACATACAGGTATACGGAAAAAGCAAAGCGTCAAAGCCTGAAGTCATGACTGTGCTTGGTAAAATCATTCGTACCTATGATGTCGTTGCGGTACAAGAAATCAGAGATAAATCGCAAACAGCACTCCCGGCACTGCTGGATACCGTGAATTCCGACGGTACACAGTACGCTTATATAGTGAGTGACCGGTTGGGACGTACGACCAGTAAAGAACAGTACGCTTACATTTACAACACACGGACTGTTGAACAGATCGGCACAGCTCATACATATCCGGAACCCGGAGATACAGATCCGTTCCACAGAGAGCCATATATCGCTTCGTTCAAAGCACGCGAGGGTAACTTTGATTTTACGCTTATTACAATCCACACCGATCCAGACGAGGCAACAGAAGAGATAAACGCGCTTGGCGACGTGGTTACGTATGCACAGAGCACGTATCCGGAAGAGCAGGACTTTATTGTTTTGGGCGACTTGAATGCCGACTGCTCGTATTTCAATGAAGATTTGAATTCTACGCTGAGCGATTATTACTGGTGCATAAACAACAGCGTTGATACGACTACGAAAGCCACTAATTGCACCTATGACCGTATAATAATTATGAATTCTTCGGTCGCTGATTTTTGTGGTGAATCTGGTGTTTTCCTGTATGACCTGGAATATGGATTGACCGAGGAGGAGACGACTGCAGTATCAGATCATTATCCGGTATATGCAGAGTTCTGGGGTAATAGGGATATGGATTAAGGATAAGGCTTGGCTTTTGAGCCCCAGCCATACCACACCCGATTAAAATCGGGTGCATCCCCGTTGTTTCATCCCCTCCTTCGCATTTTACCGCAATATTGTCATCACATTTAAGCATTTTGTGCAGTCTCTCGATACTCTTCTAACATCCTTACCACACGCTCATACACCCTTTGCGTCATAAACAAACTGCTTTTTCTATAAAGACCGTGTATAGCATTTTTCACGTGCTCATATTCAAAAATGCCCTCTCTATAAGCTCTTAAAATAACTCCAAGACTTCCATGGACCTCAATATCATGTAACTCTCCAACTTCTCTCGCATCCTTGTCATCTGTTAAGAAAAGCTCATAATCCCTTGAAATACAGATAGCGATTGCTTCTGCTTCTCCAACCTCTATCCTGTATAAATCACAAAGCCTCTTAGCCAAAACCTTCTCATCTTCGGTAAGCTCTATTACTTCGATTTTCGATTCCCTTAACTCTTTTGAGCCGGGCTTTCTATACCTGACAACCTCATTGTAAACAGCCTTTGGCACCACGGTATGAAAGATTTCAATTACATTGAAACACTCCACTTCGGAAAGATGAATAATTGGGCCAGTATTTAAGACCGCTTTTCTCTTCTCTTCACTCATTTACCGTAAAGTCCCCATTCCGCATCCTTCAAAAGGTTCTCTTCCTCTACGGAGTATTTTATTTCTCGTATTAACCTTCTGATAGCGTCTCTGATTGCTTCGTCTCTGTCTACATAGAGACCTTCTCTTATCAATTTTTCTACTTCATCCAACAGTTTTGGAGTGAGTTTCGTTTTTATAATTTCCAATTTTATCGCCTCCTCAAAAGATAAGCAACCGCTAACAATCCTACAATTGTGAACACTGCTTCAAATCCCGGTATTCCGGGCTGCTTTTCCACTGGTGTTTCACCTACTGGTGGCTTTATAATGGATGCTTTGCCTACGTTTATTGTATAAATATCTGTTGTTTTATTTTTGTAATCATAGATTGCATAGGCTATCTTGCTTCCATCATTAATCCATGTCAGTCGTTTTAGTACTAGTCCATCAAATAACATAAGCCATTTTATATCTTCATAATATGATGAATCAACTACCTTTCTCTGATTACTTCCATCTGAATTCATTACCCAAATTCCATCACCTATAAAAGCTATTCTCTCACTATCAGGACTCCATTGGAAGAATCGTCCATAGAAAGTTAATTGCCTTAAATCGCTTTCATCTATGTTTGCGACCCAAATTCCACCATAGGCATTGCTATAAATTATTTTGCTTGCATCAGGACTAACAACTTCATCACGAATTGTAATATTGCTGGGTATTAGCATTAGCGTCTTTTGAACAACGCCGCTTTCTACATCTATAATAAATCCGCTAAGAATTATTTTCTTACTATCAGGAGTCCAAGATAATGATTTGCCCACTGAAATAAGTTTGTTCTCACTTCCATCGGTATTTACAATGTAGATACCTCCACGATAACCTGTGTAAGCAATTTTATTCCCATCAGGACTCCATATAGGCCCACCACCGAACTTTCCGACTTCAGCCAACTTTATCTTACTGCTACCATCTGAGTTTATTATCCAAAGGTCTACTTCATCCTCTGGATTATAAACCCAATAGAGTATTTTATCGCCTTTGGGGCTCCAGCCGCCCACACCAGCAACTCTATCTCTTTCAGTTAGTTTCTTTGAATTGCTCCCGTCAGAATCTACTATACAAAGACTATGATACTGTTCCTCTGTACTCTTGAAAGCAACTTTTTTCCAATCAGGACTTAGGGATGGATACATGCCTTTTATCGAGACCAAAAGTTCACCGCCTTCATCCGCAGCAACGGCTGCAACCACTCCTACAGAAGTTATTATCACCACGAACAACATAACTAACGTGCCAAAGACAAGCCCGCTACTCAGCAAGCGATCCACCAAACCATTTTTATTTCGCTTCCCGTTTTTCGGCATTTTTTATCCCTCATACAAGTATTTTTATTGCACTTATATCATATTGTTTCCATTGTGTTATAAAATGTCACATACCCCGTACTTAAGTGCTTGTCCCATAATTAGATATTTTGCGAAACTGGATGCGTATTTTTGGTTATATAACTCTATACTGGCTTCTTTTTATAGGGATTTTAAATTATGGGAAAGCCTCTTGAGTACAGGGCCTGCCCTTAAGCACGAATGCCTATGACTTAACGATACTGACACATTTATCATAGCTATATGAAAATCTCGCCCTTTTTCCGGCATCTCATTTTTGTGATGTACACACCACCACCTTAATAACCTTAGCATAAAGCGTAATGTACCAAATTTCGAGTTCTTTTTCTTTATCTATCACAGGTAAAGTACCTGCCTTCTCATAACCCTTCTGCCTCGATATATACTTCTCCACTACTTCCTCACCATGCCGCGAAATTTTTCGATAAACCTTTCCTTAAAAGTTTTATACCCGGTACACCTCCACGCCAAAACAAAAAAATGAATAATAGAAGGGAATTATATTTGAATATCTAATTTATACAAGAACTTTAGAAAGGAGCCGAAAAATGGAAGAGAAGAAGTATTTTAGTGACCTGAAACGAGAAGTGATAGAAACGGGGAAATGTACACTTTGCGGTGGCTGTATCGCAACATGCAAGTTGCTCGATATCGGTTATCTCAGCGTATCAGAAGAAGAACCGGTGATTGGCGAAGGGCTGCAGTGCCCCGCAGACTGTGGGTACTGCTATTCTCAATGTCCACGAGTAGAGAAACCGGAGTTACAGGAAGGGCTTGAAGAGATATACGAGGTTGTTAGCAAAGATGAGGAGATATTAAAGGCGTGTCAGGATGGCGGTGTGGTTACTTCTTTACTCGTGTATGCACTTTCCGATGCGGTAGCCGAGGGTTGTATAACGGTTGTAGATAAAGGCGACTGGAAGCCCGAGGTGCAAGTGGCAATGGATAAACAGAGCGTGATAAACAGTGCCGGTAGCAAATATACGCCTGCAGCTACGCTTATGGGCATACCCGAAGCTATAGTGAACTATGGACTCTGGAGTAGCGCTCTGGTAGGTACGCCGTGTCAGATGGAGGCGTATGAGCAGATGCTCGCCGTAGGACGAGGTACGCACAATGCACATAATTTCTCGACTAACGTACAGCTAAGAATCGGGCTGTTTTGCCAGGGCTGTTATTCGTATGAAAAGCTGATGAAAGATTACCTTGAACGCAAGCACGGTATAAATCTAACAGAGGTAACAAAATTAGACATCCGGGATGATGTTTTACATGTGTATGCTGGAGATAAAGAGTTGTTGAGTGAGGGGATTAACGAGTTAGAGGATTATAAACGAGACGGCTGCAAGATATGTGAAGATTTAATCGGGCTGTTTTCTGACATAAGTGTAGGAAATGTCGGTGTGCCGGCAGGCAAGTCCGCGGTTATAATTCATACCAATTTCGGTAAAGAGGTCTTGGAATACGCAATAGCGCGAGGTTTTATAGAAGCAAAGCCGATAGACCAGTCAGGAGCGGATTTGATACATCGGTTGCAGAACGAGAAGAAAGAAGCGGGGATTGAAGAGCAGGAGCGTAGGAAAAAGTAGTAGAGGGAGAGTAAGGATAATAAGAGTAGCCTAATTTTTTAGGCTCTCTTCAATCATCCAAAACAGTATCACTACCCACCTTCCGAGTAAAACTACCTTTGGGGGTCGCATATCACTAAAATTTAACGGGTAAGCGAACACACATGAAGTTTCGTGTGTTAGGTCAAGTTTTATTTTCAATAAATAGTTGTGTATTGTACAATCGTGTGTTTATGAAAGGAGCGAATATTTACTCTGATGGAGCCGCAAGAATTTAGTTTGAAACGGGAACTCAAGAGGAAGGCGGTGCACGTCACCTCGGTATTGATAGTTATACTTTACTATTTCCTGCCAAAAGAGGCGATATTGCTGATTCTGACATTGCTCTTGATTTTGTTCCTTGAACTGGAATTCATCAGAATAGACCTCAGGCTAAAAATACCATTCTTTCATGAACTTTACCGAGAGGCCGAGAAGGATAGATTGAGTGGGAACGTCTTCTTCATCATGGGTGCCATAATAGCTATCAGTGTATTTTCCAAGGAGATAGCTATTGCGGCTATACTGATGACCACGTTTGGAGACGCATCCGCAGCCATATTCGGTAAGAGGTTCGGCAGGATCTGGATACCAAAGCTGAAGAACCGGGCGGTGGAAGGGTGTATGGCGGAATTCATCGTGGATTTACTTATAGGATTCATATTTATGAATTCCGGGCTGATAATCGTGGTGATGGCGGGGACGGCGACCATAGTCGAGACCGTGGTGGATAAGATGGACGATAACCTGCTGATTCCGTTATTCTCAGGATTCAACGCCCAAATGCTCACCTACATAATTTCACTGGGATACCTCCCCTTTCTGCCTATAACGTGAAAGTAATAGCAAAAAGCAAACTTTTTGCGGAAAAGGGCATAGTCTAAAAACCCAGTGATTTATCACCGCGGAGATCACCGAGGGCGCAGAGTTTAAGAACGTTACAATCCCCGTTTGTGTTTTCTGATGCCTCTGCTTTCTCCGCGCACTCTGCGGTAAAACTCGTGATATAGTGATTTTACTGAAAAATTCGACAGTGCCGTGGAAAAGAAACAAATACTAATTTCCTAATAGAGCATTATTATAATAAACGATATAAAATGGAAGAAGAGGAACTAAAGAAGCGAACGTTGCAGTTCAGGGAATTGGTAGGTGATGACCTTTTCCAGTTTACTGTGTCCCAAAATGTTATGACGCTGGAAAAAGACAGGCGCAGGTTTGAGCAGTTGGCATTGGAAATCTTAGACTATTTCGAGTGCGATAGGTGCTGTAAGTGCTGTACGGAGATGCCGATTCATCTAAATGATGAAGCCTTAGAGCGGCTATCTCGGTTTGACGGCGATGCTCTGTTTGATAAGATGGACGAGAACGAGGTGGATAACTACCTGAAGACGCCATGCCCATATTTAGATGGGGACACATGCACAATTTACGAAATCAAACCTACCGCATGTCGAATGTTCCCGTTTGTCGTTCTACGTCCTATTCCTACATTACAATTATGCCCTATGGGGAAACGGATATTCGAGAAGTTCAAAGATTTAGTGCGTAAGTATGGTAAAAAAGACCTGAAGGTGGAGTGGGAAGAATGCGGTTCTGATAGGTTGTATGATTACTCGGGTGAAACCGGAAAGAAGGCGGTATATGTAGCTCTTCCGATACCAGTCCTGGAGAAGTTTTTACGGTATCTTCGTTTAGAAGCTCGTCATGCGGACTCACGCAAATCTACAGAACTATAGTAACTCGGAGGTATCTGTTTATAGTCATTCCCGTAATAAATTGCATTTATTAAACCACAAGATTTCACGAGATTAACACAAAAAAGCGTAATATCCAACTAAAATTAATTATTGAGGCAGATTAACGCTGATTAACACAGAAGAAATCAAATCCGTGTAAATCCGTGTAAATCTGCGTCTTAAATAGGTAGAAGTTATATTTTATATACGATAAAAAAACCACGAGATTTCACTAGATTAGCACAAGATTCTTGCGTTAAGATCGGATAAAAGAGCCAAGAGAGTACCAATAAAGTACTTAAGTCTGATCTAAAGTATTGTCTTCTCGTGAAAATCTGTGCAATCTGGTGGTTTACTAAACAATTACAATTTATGAAGAAAAATACTTTATGTTAGGATAGTAAACGAAATATATACAGGGGCAATTATGATAGAAAAGATATTTAGAGCGATGTTTCGGCTCGAGGACCTACGACAAATCCTGCGTGAAACCGCACCCGACCATCACTTGAGTGATGAGCAGAAAGAGGAATTTGAAAAGACTCTGGCAGAGCTTAAGAATGTTTTCGACGCGAAAGAGGGTCAGAAGCTAAAATATCTTACGGACAAGATCGAGCTGCGAACGAGAGAGGAAGAGTATATAAACATTGACCCGATTCAGTCGGCAGGAAGGCTAACACCCGAGGCGAGAAAGGTTTTAATTGCATACGGGGACGGCTACTCTGTCTGTGATTACTGTTTCAAGCCATTCAGGCTGGATTACATAAAACGACCACCGATTGCGGAATTCATGACAGAACTTGCGGAATTTGTGGGTATGGATGTTGTTCGTGTGGTGAGAGGTGCTCGCAACGGATTTCAGATCGTTTCCAATGCCCTTCTTGACAAGGGGGATGTTGCCTTAGTCTCTTCACTGGCACACTATACACTTTGTATTGCAATAGAATCAGTAGGTGCATTATGGAAGGAGATTCGGGTGGATGAGCATAACGCCATAACCGCGGAGAATACGGCGAATAAGATAGAAGAGGTAAAGGTGCAGACGGGAAAACTTCCGAAATTGGTTGCAATATCTCATTTTGACTACATGTTTGCGAATGAGCACGACGTTTATGGAATTGGGAAGGTATGCAAAGAGTATGACATCCCATTTTTGTATAATGGCGCTTATACTGTCGGTGTGATGCCGGTGGACGGTAAGAAGATCGGTGCGGATTTCGTTGTTGGTTCGGGGCATAAGAGCATGGCAGCTCCTGCACCAACGGGTGTGCTTGCGACGACCGAAGATTTTGCGAACATCGTCTTTGCAACGACAAAGTTAAAAGGTGACGTTACAGGGCGACAATTTGGAATAAAAGAGACACAGTTACTTGGATGCACGGTGATGGGTGCACCGCTGGTGGCGATGATGGCATCATTCCCAAAGGTGAAAGAGCGGGTGAAGCACTGGGACGAAGAGGTAGAGAAATCCAGGTTTTTTATAGCCGAGTTTTTGAAGATAAAAGGAAATAAGATCTCATCTGAGATGCCGCGGAAGCATACTCTAACGAAGGTGGATACACGAGATTCATTCGATCTGATTGCAAAAACGCACAAGAGACGGGGTTATTTCCTTTATGACGAGCTAACAAAGCGGAAGATTACCGGTATCTTCCCGGGGACAACGAGAGAATTTAAGCTGAATACGTACGGGTTGAATTGGGAACAGGTTAAGTATCTTGCGAATGCTTTTAAAGAGATTGCGGAGAAGTATGAGTTGGAATGATTGCTCAATAGCCATAACACCGTTCTCACGTTGGGGGTAATGGGTACAAGACAACAAAGATTGGACTTGCACAGCCAGTCATATAATCACAGCCATTTATTAACAACAATGGGCAATGAATTAACATGATAATAAAGGTAGCAGTTGCGGGAGCAAAAGGGCGAATGGGCGGTCAGGTGGTGAGTGGCATCGTAGAGAACGCTAATATGGAATTGGTAGCGGGTTTTGACCCGAGTGGTGTGGGCGACGAGATAGCACCAGGGGTGATTTTATCAAGCCCTGATGAGATGGAGGGCGTGTTAAAGGCAGTTAAGCCTGATGTATTCGTGGATTTCACTAACGCAGCAGCATCCGTGGCAAACGTAAAAGTTGCAGCTCGTAATAACGTGAAGCTTGTGATTGGCACCACGGGGTATTCGGAGCAGCAGTTCAAAGAGATGGAAGACGTCATAAAAGTACCTGCCATTATCTCGCCGAACTTTTCTATCGGTGTGAATGTATTCTGGAAATTGATTGCAGAAGCGGCGAGGCGTCTTCACGCATACAGGTATCACGTGGAGATCATAGAGATGCACCACTCGCATAAAAAGGATGCACCGAGTGGTACGGCAGTAAAAGCCGCGGGAATTATCGCTGATTGCTTGGGCATAGATAAATTCGTATATGGCAGGCAGGGCATAACGGGTGAGCGACCGGATGATGAGATAGGAATACATGCAGTGCGGGCTGGTGACATCGTTGGCGAGCATACCGTATTGTATGCGGGCATAGGGGAACGTCTGGAGATAACGCACCGAGCGCACAGTCGAGAAGCGTTCGCTCAGGGTGCAGTAAAAGCCATTGAATGGATTAACGGAAAAGAAAAGAGTGGGATATATTCTATGGACGATATGATGCAGGAACTGAAATGAACCGTTGCCTGTGCATGGACAAATGATTAAAAGCGTGGCTGCTCTTAAACTAAATGCTGCTTATACAAGGTAATAATGGGTAAATGACTTACACAAAAGAACAAGGAAAGCAAAAGATTGGAGAACTCATTGTGCGGTTCCGGACGAATATAGACGCTTATAAAAGATCAACATATAAAGAGGCACAGGTAAGACGAGAATTTATTGACCCTTTCTTTGAAGCGCTGGGCTGGGACGTGAGCAACGAACAAGGCGACCCTGAGCATTCTAAGGAAGTTGTTTTGGAGGATACAATAAAAGTCGGGCGTTCGACACGAGCACCGGATTACAGTTTCAGGATAGGGGGTCAAAGGAAGTTCTTTGTCGAAGCGAAGAAACCTGCGGTGAACATAAAAGAGGACGTCAGCCCGGCATATCAACTAAGGCGGTACGCGTGGAGCGCGAAACTGCCGTTGTCTGTCGTAACGGATTTCGAGGAGTTCTCGGTTTTCGACTGCCGAATCAAGCCTAATCCAAACGACAAATCCAGTGTGGGGCGGATTGCATACTACACGTTTGACGAATATATCGACAGCGATACGTTTGATGCGATATACGATGTTTTTTCAAAAGAAGCGGTGCTCAAAGGTGGTTTTGATAAATATGCAGAATCAACAAAGGGTAAGAAAGGCACTGCGGAAGTAGATAGCGAATTTTTAAAGGAGATAGAAAGCTGGCGGGAACTGCTGGCGAAAAATGTCGCACTTCGCAATCCTGATGTGTCTATTTACGAATTGAACTATGCGGTGCAGAAAATCATTGATAGGATAATTTTCCTGCGGATTTGCGAAGACCGTGGAATCGAGCATTATGGGCAGTTGCAGACGAAAGCGGAATCTGGTGACGTGTACACGCATTTGTTAAATCATTTTAAATTAGCCGAATCGAAATACGACAGTGGGATATTCGATTTTGACACGGACAGGATAACGCCGTGG
>JAPWVK010000125.1 GCA_029241965.1 Candidatus Methanophagales archaeon | reverse complement strand
TACCAGTGAGGTCGGAGTAAAAAACTCACCGCCTCTTTG
The DNA here is from genome assembly GCA_029241965.1 of Candidatus Methanophagales archaeon. Classification (GTDB taxonomy): domain Archaea; phylum Halobacteriota; class Syntropharchaeia; order Alkanophagales; family Methanospirareceae; genus QENJ01. The sequence continues at coordinate 7,605 of JAPWVK010000125.1, read as the reverse complement.
CCCTTCTGCCATGGCGAACTTGCCCAGGAAATATTCGTAGATTCTCCCAAAGACATCTCCTTCGAGTGTCATGGGAATACCGGAGAAGGTTTTGAGCAGTGCAACGAGAACATCATTTTCCAGTCGGTTATAAGTTTTAGGAAGAACGTCTTTCAGGTCTTCATTTTCCATTTCAATGGCTTTCATAGCATCGTTAATCGCTTTGCCCATGTTTTCTCCTTCTGGCAGGTTCAGTAGATAAGAGAACCGGGCATTTTCTGGAAGATAGAGAACACCTTTCGCTTGATAATCGGCTTTCGTGATTCCACGACGGCTGCTAATCCGATGTTTTTCTATTTTCTGCTTAGCAAGTGTGAATTTATAGTCTGCAAAACGTAAGAAGATTAGACCAAGGACTGGAACGGAGTATTCAGAGGATTTTAGCCGCGAATTAGCCCTGAGTTGGTCCGCGACATCCCACAGCCTCTTTTCTATTTCGTTTGTCATATCAATCCCTCTTCTTTTAAAATTGTGAACCCGTTTTTTACCTATTATAAATAAACTCCTTTGCTTTTAGTCTTTCCAGTTCATCCTTATTGGTCTATATGTGCATTGGAATAAATAGTTGCTCCTATGGTGTGAACACGATCTCAAAACACGTCACCTTTCTTTACCTCCACAGGTTCAGGCCAGAAAGGTATTTCTATGACCTTTCCTTCTTTAATCGTTCACATCACCCCCCCTTCATCAACCCCTCATCCACAAAACTCATATAACCATCACCACCTATAATAACATGGCCCAGAGCCCTTATACCTACCAAATCACACGCCTGAACCAACCGATTGGTAATCGCGATATCCTCCTCACTCGGCTTTGACTCACCACTTGGATGATTATGCACAAATATAACAGCCGCTGCGGATTCCTTTATCGCCTCTTTTATCACTTCTCGTGGATGTACTATACTCGCAGTCAAGCTCCCCTTTGAGATGGTAATGTCCTTCATGAACTTGTTCATCCCATCCAGTATCATTACCTTAAACACCTCCTCCTTTAAATTTTTCAGATAGGGCGCATAGAACTTAAACACATCTTCTGCCGTTCTAATTCTTCTCTTCTGCTCTGTCTCTTCCCGTAAGAACCGTTTGCCTATTTCCAAAGCTGCTTTTATTTGAACTGCTTTCGCCATGCCAATACCTCTAATCGAGAATAATTCTGGAATAGAAGCAGTATCCAATGCCTTGAAACTTCCAAACCGATTTAACAGCTTCTTTGCTAACTCCTCTGCACTAACACCATCAGCGCTGTCCCCGGTTCGCAATATGATTGCCAGAAGTTTAGCAGGCGAAAGATTCTCAGCTCCATGTTTCATAAGCATCTCCCTCGGCCTTTCATCCTCGGACCAATATTTTATCGCTTTGTGTCCCTTTCTCTTATTCGCCTCCTCTTTGATTTTCTCTCTGAGCGCTACGCAATCTTCCTCGGTTCTTAAGCCTAAACTTTCGATTGCATCCTCATTTATCATCTTCTCGAATAAATCAACACCTTCATCTTGTCGCTTAATTCTCCTGAAGAATATAGTTCCTTTTTTGCTACAATACGGATAAGCAGTGTTTTGAATCAAAAATTCAGTCAGTTCTTCTCTTGTTTGCAATACAGGAATTTGATAACCTTCTTCTTGGATTTCTTCCACTTTTGCAATATCTCTTATCTTTATTTTATACTCAGGCTTAGCCATTTGCGCAACCATGATTTCAAATATGTCCTATCCTGCTTAATAATTAATATCCTCACACCCTCTGTTGTATCTAAACCCTTTTCGCTAATCATACCCACACTTCTTTTGCCACCTCTTCACCCCTATTCACCCCCAAAAGCATCCTTTATCACATACTTATAACCCTGCTCCGTCAGAAACAACTGCCGCTTAGCACCGAAATCCTGGTCTTTCGTGTCCTTACTGACGAGTGTATAAAAGAATGCAGCCGAGCCGTCATTCTTTGGTCGTAATATCCTACCAAGCCGTTGCGCCTCCTCCTGCCGCGATCCGAAAGTGCCCGAAATCTGTACCGCCACATTCGCATCCGGTAAATCAACGGCAAAATTCGCTACCTTCGACACCACCATTAAGTCCACATCCCCACTCCTAAAATCATCGTACAATTTCATCCGTTCCTTGTTCGGTGTCTTTCCGGTCAATAACTTTGCATTCAACATCTCTGCCATATGTTTCAACTGCTCTAAATACGTGCCTATCACCAGTATCCGGTCGTCTCGTTTACGATGGTATTCCACTATTTGCCGCGCCATCGCATATTTGCGTGGGTTCTCCGCAGCAATCCTGTATTTGCTTCTATCTGATGCGAGTGCATATTGCAATCTGTGCTCATCGTCCATCCGCAGCCTTATCTCGGTACAAACCGCTTCCGCTATCCAGCCCTGCTGTTCTAACTCTTTCCAGAGCGCATCATATTTCTTCGGGCCTATCAATGAGAAGACATCCCTCTCTCGGCCATCTTCTCGTACCAAGGTAGCGGTAAGTCCCAACCGCCTCTTCGCCTGTAGTTCCGCAGTCACCCTGAAAACCGGTGCAGGCAGCAGATGCACCTCGTCATAAATGATCAAGCCCCAGTTTCGCTCGTTAAACAGATAGAAATGCGGGAAATTATCTTCTTCCTCTGATTTCCTTGGTCTGTAAGTGAGGATTTGATAAGTTGCAATCGTTATTGGCTTTATCTCTTTCCTCTCTGCACCGTATTCACCTATCTCGTCCTCTTCCAGGCTCGTTTTGTCCAGCAGTTCCGCTCGCCACTGCCGTGAAGCCACTGTACTGGTAGTAATAATAAGCGTATTAGTCTCCAATTTCTCCATTACGCCCATTCCTACCACGGTCTTACCCGCACCACAGGGCAGCACCACCACGCCACTACCGCCCACCGCACTGCCTCCGGCATAGAACGAATCAACCGCTTCTGATTGGTATTTCCGCAACGAAAGTGGCAATCCCCCTCTTGTGGTATCCCGAAGATGGAATGGGAAGAATTCGCCATCAACGTACCCCACGAGGTCCTCCGCGGGAAAACCTATGTCAGTAAGCGCTTTCTTTATGTAGCCCCTTGCACCTAACTGCACGACTACCGTTCTCGCATCTATCTGCTCCTCTGTAAGATAACGCTGGACTTTCTTGTTTCGTATCACTTCCTGCATCAATATCTCATCATCGCTCCGTAGCACCACCGCATCATTCAGTTTCTCCAGCTTCAATCGTCCATATCTCGATATGTAATCCTCTATATCGGTGATGACGTTCTCGGGAACTTCATATCTGCTAAAGGATTCCAGTGCCGATATTATCTGTAATGCATCCATTCCTGTTGCGGCTGCGTTCCAGAGCGAAAGGTTCGTTATTTTATACGTGTGGATGTGTTCAGGGCTTTTTATCAGCTCGGCAAACCCTATTATCGCATCCCTTGCATCTTCATATCTCGAATTGTCCACCTCTAATAGTATCGTCTTATCGCTCTGCACAATCAGTGGGTTATAGTCCAGTGCGGTCATAATTGAAAATATTTTAACGAAGAGATAAATGTAATTATATTGCCGCACTAAAATCACTAAAAAGTGATAAATAATGGAACGCAAGATAGAACTGGAGGAGAGGCTGGGGAAGCTCACAATTGACGGTATAATGAGCTTTGCCTCGCTCTGGCATCTCGATAGCGGTGACAGCATCAGGCGTATAGAGAACAGCAAGAACCGGAGCAAGAAAGCACTTATTAACTTTGTTGCGGAAAGCATACGAGATAAAGACAGGATAAAAGCTGCTGTTAGCCAACTATCCGATAGGGAGATGCAGATTTTAGGTGTTTTTGCACTCAACAACTGGATTTTAGAAGCTATGGACCTTTTCATGTGGGATATAGTCGAATCAGAGCTTGGGGTATTCCCTTATAATGTCTTCTCTTACGATTTCTATTCTTATTATCCACGGAAGTCCGAACTCAAGGCAAAAGGAATTCTGGGACGGCTTTTACTCGTGCGTGTACGTAAATACGTAACTTCCGGCACCATCGTGTACGTCGTTCCTGAAGAGTTCCGAGAGACAATAAACAGTGAATTCGCCTCAGAGCCAAATCCTGCGATAAGCATAGAGGAACAAGAAAAGATACGAGATAGGAGATCAGAAGGATATGCCTTTCTCGATGACCTCTTTCTGTTTCTCTCTCACGCAGCGGGTGGCATAACATTAACGCCCTCTCTTCGGGAAATACCAAAAAGAACCGCGGATAAGATCATGAGCATGCTGAAAGAGAAGACACAAGGCAGGATCACGCTCCTGCTATCTGTCTGTAATGCGTTAAAACTCGTTAGAGAGACTTATAGAGGAGGTAAACCCACACTGGTAACTACTGATAAGGTGGAGGAGTTCTTGATACAGAGCAGAGAAGAGCGGGTGATGATTATACTCGATGTGCTGTCGAGCCATTACGACCGGATAGACCGGATGATTTTTGAAGAGCTGAAGCGGTTGGATGCGAACGTCTGGTATGACCGTGCTCTATTCTACAAACGAGTCATGAACGCGTTATTCCGGAAGCGGGCCCGAGATTGGTTTGCCCTGAATCAGAGGAGTTCGGTTAGAATCTTCTCGGATCTACGGCAGTTTGGACTGTTAGAAGAAGGTAAAGTCCTGGACGTAGAGGGTAAGGACGTTTTCCTCATAAAACCTTCCTTCTATGGCATACAAGAAGGAACGGGAGAACGAGCACGAGGTATTATCGTGCAGCCGAATTTCGAGATAATTGCCCTTCCTGAGACACCGGACGATGTTTTATTTCTGTTAAGTCGTTTCTCGGAGATTAAAACGGCGGACAAAGTCCACATATTCATGCTCACGAAAAAATTGTTCTTACACGCAGTAGATAGTGGTATGGATGCGGTAAAAATAATCGAACTCCTTCAGAACAATGCAAAAGCAGAAATTCCTCAGAATGTACTGTACAGCATACAAGAATGGCGCGAGTCGTATGGTAAAGTGGAGTTGAAAAGGGGTATCTTTTTAGAAGCCGATCCCGAGCTGATGCGTGTGATAAAAGCTAAAATAAGAGAACGAGTCATAAGGGAGATTTCCGACTCTTCTGTGATATTAAATACGGGTGGCGTGCTATCGGATTTGATAAAAGAGGATGAAGGGCTTTTTCTGGAAGCAGTGGATGCAATAACGGCTGCTGAGGTCGAAAAGGCGATAGGGAAATACGTAATAAGAAGACCATCAGAACATATCTTCGTGATAGAAGACAAGAATAGGGAGAAATGCAGCATCGCACTTAAGAAAAGGGACATCTTTCCAAAGGATTTTGTCCGCGAGAAGGAGGAAAAATCATATTCTCAACGACAGAAGAAGGAGTTGATAGAAGAGGCGATAGATGAGGATAAGATGATAAAGATGGTGTATCTTTCTAAAGGTTTTAGAGAGACGGAACGAGTAATTGACCCTTATGAAGTGGGCGAAAGATATGTAGAGGGGTATTGTCACTTAAGGAATGAGCGGCGTGTGTTCCGGTTGGACAGGATAAAACGGGTGGAAATGCTAAAAGGGCATGAGCCAGAACTTGTTCTTTTATAGGTGGCATGCAGAAGACACAGCAGGAAGCGTTTTTGATGTTCATGCTGTTTTTGTGCGTTTTGTACTGTTTTGTGGATGGATACGAGGATGTTGTGACGGAAACCCGGGATAAACGGGGTTACGACTTTTACTGCATGTAACAGTAGAGAAATCAAAAGGTAAGGCGGATAAAAAGATTGCAATTTGTTTAGCTAACCACAGATTACACAGATTTTCACGAGACGATAATACACTGGATCCGGCTTAAGTGCACTATTGGGTTTTTCTAGCCCATGTTAACCCCAAAATCTTGTGCTAATCTCGTAAAATCTCGTGGTTTTACACATGCTATACAAATACAAAAGATTAAATATCAAGGGATTTTTAGATAGTGTCATAAGGAGGAAAAGACATAGCTAAATAAAGATTTAGGAAAGGTGGGAACCAAATTATGTGCGAATCAAGTGTGCTAATAGAAAAAGAAGAGGGTAGAGAATTACTGATGGAGGATGTGGTTCACGTAACAATAGAAGGTGAGGATATAAAATTCAGAGGGATATTAGGCGAGACACAACACGCAAAGGGACGGATAAAAGAAATAAATCTGATGAAGCATACGATAGTGATAGAAGAATGCAAGTAGTTATAGAAGATGCAGTACGGGAAAAATTTGATATACGTGTTGGCACTGCAGAGCTAAAAGGATTGAGGCAAAAGGAAGAGGAAAACAGCGAGATAAGCCGAGAAATAGCAGCAGTTGAAGCTGAGCTAAAAAGGATTTATGAAATTGACGAAGTAAAGGACATAGGGACTTTACGGAGGCAAAGAGACTTCTTCTGGCGATTGGGTGTTGACCCGACAAAGGTTCGACCTGCATCCGAGGCTTTGCTGCGAAGAATTCTGGCGAATAAAGGGTTGCCGCGGGTATCGGCAATCGTGGATGCCTACAATCTCGCGTCAGTGAAGACTCTGCTTACCTTCAGCGCTTTTGACCTCGTGCGGATAGAACCGCCTTTGTCTGTGCGGTTTTCAAGAGAAGATGAGATAGTGACGTTGATAGGGCATAGGAAAAAGAAATTAACGGGCAAGGAGATAGTTCTGACGGATTCGGCTAAGATACTGTGCGTGTATGTGCATGGCGATGTGGATGAGACAAAGGTAACGGATTCTACAAAGGATGTGCTTTTGGTTGCTTATGGCATTCCTGGGATGTCGAAGCAAGAGCTCAAAGAGGGTATGAGCGTGGCTGCGGGTTATGTAAAGAGGTTTGTGGGTGGAAAGGTTGTGGTGGAAGAAGTGTGTTGAACTTCTTTGCTTTTGTACGGCATGCTTTATTACAAAGGATAACGGGGAAAACTACTATTCCATTAATTACTGGACAGCTTTTTATATTGGAAATTTATACGTTTTTGTATAGGTGACTGAAAGGATTTAGGGTTAGCAGTCAGACAAAGGGAGGTTTTTAGGAAGTAAACGTTGGATTCCAGATCAGGATGATATACTAAAGTTATACGCAATTGGTCGCTATAGGTGAAAATAAATGATTCAGGTTGAGTTTAGTATAGAACTAAGACACTTTTATATGCACAAAAGTCATAAGTAACTCGAATATCCAGGGTAGTTTCCTGTATCCGTTAAACCCAATATCATCATCTCTATCTCTATTTAAATCAAACGTTACGATGTAACACCACTAAATATCCGTGTATTTTTCACAGAAACTACCTACAATAGTCCTTTTCTCATTTTAATAGCGAATTCACGCACTTTTTCAAAGTCGTTATCCTTTTGTGATTTGAAAAACGCATGCAAAATTATACGAACAACCTCTGACTTTGTCAGTTCAATGTCTTTTGAGTTACTTGCAATGTATTCCCCGCGCTCTGCAATACTCACATCTACCCTTGTTAGTATTACTTTATCCTTTTCCATTAGTTGTTACATTGTAACAGGTGCTATACAAGCTTTTTGGAATCAAATCTGACAAAAATATACCTCTGGAAACTACCTTGGTTTTT
>JAPWVK010000124.1 GCA_029241965.1 Candidatus Methanophagales archaeon | reverse complement strand
TTCAAGAAAACTAATAGGAAATTATCATTCTATTTTATGACTGCACATCCGGGTTCTACAATGAAAGAAGCAAAAGAGCTTGCAAGAGCAATTAAGAGATTAAAGAATGCAGAAAGTGTGCAGATTTTTACTCCGACTCCAATGACAGTATCAACATGTATGTATTATACCGGGATGGATCCAAAAACAAAAAAGAAGATATATGTTCCTTATACGTATTCTGAGAAAAAAGAACAGAAGAGAATAATATTTGAGTGAATAATTGAGATATTCATGTTTGATTAATTAAGTAGGAGATTCAGGTTTAAGTGAACTTGCGTTTCTGATGCTTTTATATTACTGCCCAGCATCAATATACTAATTGAGTGACGAATATGGACCGCAAGAATGCGATAATTGCTGTGCTTTCTATCCTATTAGTTCTCTTGATAGCCACGTCATTTCTGGTCTATCAAGATCAGCAGCGAGTAATAGATACGCAAGAGGGCTTTATAGAGCAACTTACCAGTGTCCGTAGTGCCGGAAGTACAGCCATCGAGGCAAAGCAGACTTTTATAAACGTGTCAGAAGGCGCCAGTTGCGCTAATATCGTTGCTGTGCGGAGCGATAACCATTTAGGTGTGATAGGTACGGTGCATGTAGAGATAAAAAACGGCACAGGGAATGTCTTAGTCAATACGAATCCGTTTACCGATCTCACAACGCAATATTCGGTAAGAGAAGCGGTAAAAGTTGCTGAGGACTACACAAATATAAACGTCTCGAACAAAGACATCTCCATTTATTTTGACATAAATGGCACTTTGATAGGCGGACCATCAGCCGGTGCCGCTATTACCGCTGCCACCATAGCTGCGATAGAAGGTAAGTCGGTAAGACCGGACGTGGTCATTACAGGGAGTATCGAAAAAGGGGGGTATATTGGACAGGTAGGAGCTGTGCTTGATAAGGCAAAAGCGGCGGAGGCGAACGGTCTGAAACTTTTTTTAGTGCCGAAAGAGCAGAAGAGACTGACTTATTACGAGCAGAAGACAAAAGAGTATGATCTATTCGGGTTCACGTTTGTACGGGCATATTACACGCCAAAGGAGATAGACCTCGGCGAGTACATGAAGGGCAAGATGGAAGTGAAGGAGGTATCAACGATTGATGACGTGGTGGCGTATATGATTTTGTGATGGGGCACGGGAATCACCCACCAAATCCCTCTAAAGTGGACATGCTAATTTGCGGATTCATCATACCACAAACTTCTTCTCAAACTGTGTCAAATTCTCACAGCCGTTCTTCAGCACTAACACCATATCCTCTAATCTAACGCCGCCGAGTTCGGGGTAGTACAATCCTGGCTCTATTGTAATTACATTTCCTGCTCGTAATTCGTAATCATTATCACCAACGCTGGGGTTTTCATGTATATCCAGCCCCACTCCATGCCCCGTAGTGTGAATGAATCCTTTTTTACTACCTTTTCTTAAAGTATCATAACCCCTGTCCTCGAATATATCGCATACTATATTATGCACCTCTTTACATGTTACGCCCGCCTTCACAAGATACAATGCCGCATCTTGAGCTTGTTTGACTGCGGCATACATCTCTTTCAGCTCATTTCCCGGCTCGCCTTTGACGACTGTTCGTGACATATCAGCAAAATATCTCTCGGTCTTCAGTCTTGGGAAGATATCAAGGATAATGGATTCGTATGCTAAAATAGGTCCATGCCCCGAGAAATGAGGATCCGCCGCCTTCTTACCACATGCAACTATCGGCTCGCCTGCGTCACATGTGCAGCCGGCATCAATCAATGCGTGCTCTATGCCGGCTTTTAGTATTTCCGATGTGAGAATTTCATCGTTCAGCACAAGCAGATTGCCCTCCACGGAAGAGTTCTTTATGAGTCCTATAGCAATTCCCATTGCGTGCTCACATGCTCGCTGTGCTTTTCGCATAAAACTCATCTCCTGTTCCGTCTTTATCTCCCGCTCCTTCGTCATCTTCACGGCCTCTACTGGAACCACTTCTATGCCTTCCGTTCGCAGCGTATCGGCAATGTACACAGGGAAATATTTTGGGACCTCTATCGCATTCGCGGCTTCTTCCAAAAGAACTTTTAGAATAAGCTCTTCCTGTTTCAGGTCATATCCATAATCGAGCGCAGAACGAATTTCGTTTACTATTGACTCCTTTACCGCCCGTCCATATTCCATCTGAGACACGATGAGCATGTCTTTTCTTCCGTGTGGTAGGTAGAGATAGGTAAAAGGGGCGGTGGAAAGAAAACGAGTAGCGTAATACATGTCTGCGTTACGCATGCTCTCACTGACCATTAGAAGAGGTTTTTGCCGCTCTTTTATTTCTTCTGCCATAATTCACAATTTGTTTTAGGCTTATTTGTAATTTAGTGCTTGGATCTTTTACTGCGCGACACGTATAGAAAAAGCATATCCTTTTTATTCATTTGATAAGGATATGATAAGAGGTAAGAGAGAGAACATGAGAGAAGACGAAGAAAGAGAAAGCTTGTTTGATAAAATAGATATAACGAAATATTCGGTGAAAAGCCTGGTTGCGATACCTCTAATCATTTTGCTTTTCGCGTTTGCTATGATGGCATATACGCAACTGAGTGTCGGTTCGCCCGTCCTATTGGGAATGGACTTCCAGGGTGGCACGATGGTGAGAGTAGGCACTGACGAGACGAGAGAGGAGTTAACCGCGAAATTCGCCGATTTTCCTCTTGCCCTCGTGGGTGGAACAGGCGTAGGAAACGAGAAGAGGGTAGAATTCGGACCGATGAGCAAATCACAGCGGGACGAGTTGATAGACCTGCTCAACGCGGATTATGGAGTTGGTAGTTACCAAATGGCGAATATAAGTCCTGTGTTTGGCAAGCAATATCTAACTCAGGGATTATACGCTCTTATGCTCGCCTTTTTTTTGATGGCGATAGTAGTATTTGCGGTATTCCGAACTGTTATACCACCGTCAGCAGTAATTTTTGCCGCTTTTTCTGACATCGTAGTCGCCGTTGCCTGTATGGACTTAATAGGGCTGGAGTTATCGCTTGGCACGGTAGCGGCATTGCTTATGCTCATAGGCTATTCTGTGGACTCAAATGTCTTACTAACGACCAATCTGCTCCGCAAAAAGGGTGATCTAAACGAAAAGTTACGAAACACTATGAAGACGGGCATTATGATGACCTCTACAACGCTAACTGCGATATTTGCCATGTTCATCGTCTCTTATTTCATTGATATTACCATCCTAAAAGCGATATCAATCGTGCTCATATTCGGGCTCGTTATGGATTTGATGAACACTTGGCTGCTAAATGCTGGAATATTAAAGTGGTACATTGAAAAGCAGGAGAAGAAGAAATTCGTACGGCGAGGTACAAAAAGGGATGTTGCGAAGAGAAAGGCGAATACAAATAAGAAGGTGAAAGCATAATCACTTCTCACAATAGGTATCTAAAATAGCTTTTACAATAGTGACTGTAGTCAGTCTATCAAATCCACCATCAATGTTCTTCCTTCCAGCACTTCTTCTTCGCTGATCGTTAGATTTTTTCCCATATCCCAGACCAACGTTTCGCCTTCTATATGCCCCACTTTTAGTTTATAAATCTGTGCGAAAACGTCAAAATTCGTCTCGCCATCCTTCGGTTTCCCGGTTGAGTAAGGCACGATAAACGTGTATGAACCGTTAGCTACGGTCCTTTGTGAATACACAAATTCTCTTCCCTGGCTTGTGGTAACATTTGTCGCTATCAGAACGATAGAACCATCAGAAGCTTTTCCTTCTATTCTTACACCTTTTACGTATTCAAAAACCTTAACGAAGCTTACAGGTTGGATAAATTCTGGCGTTCGTTTTACTTGCTCTCCTTGCATCTTTATACCTCTGTGAAGCTGCTCTATTTCTAAGTTCGCACTTTGATAATCACCCTCATAATGTTGCCAGCCTGTGGTAGCATCACTCTTTGCATCTACAATGGCAAAGGGGATTATGTATAGGGGTGATTCATGCACTAACCGATAGTGCTGCAAAGCAGGAATGGATTCTGTCTTGATAACGGTGCTGGAGCCGTCAAACAGGTGTAAACGTGCTTCCATTGTGTTATAAAACTTTGTACTCTGCTTCGTTCTATATCCTTCTTTCGTCTTCACTTTTACGTAGTATCCTTCCGTATCGCCCGACCAGAACATCATACCACCGAACTTATTATACAGTGAATTCCAGAAATCAACCATTTTATAACCACTCACCACATATCGTGTATCGAGTGCATCAGCGACTTTGTTTGCATCAGTCTCGTTCGTTGTAGTAAAGAAAACACAAGCACCCGGGCTATTACCCTGATAAGGACCCCCTATCCCCTGCTGGAAGTTATTAGCTACGGGAATCCGGTGGGCGATGCGTGTAATCCAATGACCGTAATCCCACCAGTTCATCACCGAATACGCAGATTCCGGATATTTATAACCTTCATGCGTCGCGGGTTTCGCGTATAAAGCGTAATAATCCACACCTGGATCAGGCGTGTTATTTCGCATCCACGAAAGAGATTCATACCAATCGTACTGGGGACCGCTTTCACTCTTCGCAGTCGTTAAGGTACTACCTTCAAAATCAGTCCCTGGTATCCCCAGCAGCGGGAAAAATAGAGCGAGTACAACAACGGCAAAAGCAATGATGATGTCCGTGCGTAAAAACTTCCTCTCTTTTTCCAGCTCCTTCACCGATTTTGCGCCTTTAGATTTTCGCCCTTTTGCCCTCTTTACTTTTTCTAGCTCTTTCTTCTTCTCTTTCGCCACTCCCAAATCTGCAAATTCGATGATTTTCCAGGAGAAGAAACCACAGAGTATCGCTACATTAACTGCGTAATACGCCGCAAATCTGTTCTGACCGAAACATGCGAGTAATATCACTGCGCACCACACGACAAAAAGAACCTCTTCCGGTCTGAATTTCTTCGAAATGTTATAAACCATCCACACGAGAGCGGCGAGAGCGATAAAGAACGTGGTGTAGAACCAGTCTATAATATTGTTCCAACCCATTGGTTCAACCTCGGCTATTGCTAAATACGCACCCGATGGAGCAAATATGTATAGAAGAGGTCCTGTCAGCGTTGAGTATAAATCAGGACTAATCACCTTTAAAAGAAGAAAAGATATTCCACCGACTGCAAAAATCGTTAGAGGATACCAATAAGCATTTGCTTCTCGTGTTCTCATAAAAAAGGAGAGTATTGCCAGAGCAAGGAAGACAATTATGGCAAGGATTAAAGAAATACGATGGAATTTTAAGAGGAAGCCGTAAGAAAGTGCAGGCTCTATCATGACCAATGGGATGATGAAAACAGGCATGCTGAGAATACAAAGATAATCGGTGCTTGCTCCTCGAAGATGATCTGTGATATACTGAACCAAAGCGTAGATAAGCAGAATTAATATGATAAGCGGCGCACCCATCCATGCGAGGGAATACAATCCGATGAAGAAGCCCGCTAAAAGCGAATAAAATATTGGCTTTTTTAAAGAGCTCCAATCTCGCTCTGTGATCGAATAAAAGGTTATGTCATTTTCTCTTGCACTCTTTAGCGCAAGGATAAAAAAGAGCATGGCAATCGTGCTGAGAAGCGTCTCCATCGCATGGTGGTCCGTATAGCCCAACAAAGAACGAGCTAAGAACTGACCTGGAAGGATAGCAATTAGAGCCGCTGCAATAAGCCCTGTAGTACGGTTATACAAGCCTTTTCCGATGAAATAAACCGGAAATAGCGTAAGTGCACCCAATACCACAGGGTACCACGCCGCTATTGCTTCTATTCCTTGCTGACCTAAAGTAGAGAGGGGATTGCCAAAACCTATTAGCCATATGACAAAAGCAAGCGACATGTCAAACAGTGGAGCCCCAAAAGGGTTGTATACCCCATGAGGGTAAGCGCTGAAAGGGTCGAAGCTGATACGATAGGGAAAATGATGCAGTGTGTTTTCTACAAGTCGCATGTTGTACCAGGGGTCGTACACGCCAAATCGCACAAAATAGTCCGTAAAAACGTTGTCATACGGTATCGCAGTTCTGATATAGAGTGCAATGCAGAATATAAATGCTAATATAGCACCACAGATAAAAGAAGTTCTTTCTATCTTGTTTACTATTGCACTCATACCCTCTCGTTTCCTCTCTTTACATTGCTTTTCTGTTGAAAATTAATGCTTCATATTTTGTATGCATAAGTATAAAGCCCTTCTCCTTTTTCTAATTGGGTACGTATAACTATTAGCATAGGGAGAGACAGGGAACTAATGCCAGAAGTGTCGGTAGTAATCCCCTCATTGAACGAGGAGAAGACGATAGGGAACTGCATTGAAAAGGTAAAGGCGGTATTCGTGGAGAACCATCTCGATGGAGAGGTCATTGTCGCCGATAACTCAACGGACAATACGGCAGAAATAGCAAGGTCCGCAGGTGCGACGGTTATTACACCGGAGAAAAAAGGTTATGGCAATGCGTATCTTGCCGCGCTTTCCCACGCCAAAGGGAATTTTATAGTTATTGCTGACTCGGATGGGACATATGATTTATCTGAGCTGCCAAATTTCTTAGAGCCTTTGATGAATGGCGATGCGGATATTGTCATAGGTAATAGATTTGGTGGAGGCATATCAAAAAATGCAATGCCGTGGCTTCATCGCTACATAGGGAATCCCCTTTTAACCAAGATTTTGAACAGGCTATTTAAAATTAACCTATCGGATACGCATTGTGGCTTTCGGGCGTTCACGAAGGAAGCATACGAGAAGATGGATTTAAGCACGGGAGGAATGGAGTTCGCATCGGAGATGATTGTGGAGGCAGCGAGGAAGAACCTGAAGATAAAGGAGGTTCCAATAGCATATTATCCAAGAATCGCCCCTTCTAAGCTGCACTCGTTTAGCGATGGCTGGAGGCACCTGAGGTTCATGATGCTTTATAAACCCATCCCGTTTCTCTTTGTCCCAGGGATATTGGTATTCTTGCTTGGCGTGCTGTTGAGTTTGGCAATCCTTATACTCGGGAACGTGGAGACATCGCACATGCATTCCCTCATCCTTAGTAGCATACTTGTCATCATCGGTTTTCAGACGATAGCTATGGGCATATTCATGCAGGCATATGCTATGGTGCACGGCTTGAGCGAGAAAGAAGGCTTCATTAAGAAGCTGCTTGACTACCACTCGTTGGAGATGGAGCTTATTCTCGGTGCTGCGCTGCTTTTAGGCGGGCTGGCTATCGGATTAAAAGTGCTGCTTACGTGGATAAACGTTGGATTCGGGTCGCTATCAGAGATAGAATACGCAATTGTTGCCATGCTGCTTGCGGCAATCGGAATACAGGTGATGTTCATGGCGATTTTTTTAAGTGTGCTATTGCTGGAGGAGGGCGAAGGGGATTAAAGTTTTCAATGCTCGGATGACTCACGAAAATGCCCTACGCGGTATTCCGCTTTATAAGGGTCATAAACAGTATTATTCTGAGAATCCACTGACAGATGGATTGCCCAATAGCCATCACGTCCTTCATCCAAGAGTATTTTTATCGAATTTGTGTCATAAAAACTCTCGGAATTCGTGGCATTTTCGGTTGCATAGAGCTTCCAGTAAGGGTCTATTATAAGCCAATTAGATAAATCTCGCCAGTTGCCACCAGTATATATCATTCCGTAGGCGTGAGCGCCAGAAGTCCCCCATGCTATCGTCTTCGGTCCTAAACTTTTATACGCCAATCGGCTGAGGTCACGAGCGTAATGAATACAAACAGCGGAATCTTCCTTTGGCGGTTCGAGGCTCGTGTACTGTTTTATCCATGTAATTATACGCTCCTGATTTTGTGGATAAACGACCTCGTCAAGAATAACAGCAGGCCATCTGCGCGGTTTGATCGTATAATTCGATTGGTTCCACACGGAGATAGTCTCTTCTACCTGGTAGCGATAATTCAATGGTACATGGTCTGCGAAATAATAAAAATCACTGTGGTCACACCTTAAATCCGCATTCAAATCCCACGGTACGTACCACGCATAACGCTCGTTAAAGTGTGACTTCAATATGTCCAGGTCCAACTGATTGATATAGCCATCGTCATTAAAATCGAGGTCAGTCAAACATTTAACGGCTTTTTGCCCTTCCTCCGCTTCTGCGCATACCCCGGTTACGAATCCACAGAACAAGAACAAAAGTACCATGCCCGTACACAAAAAACCTAATTTTTTACCCATTTCTATTCTATACACCTAAATGCACAAAATCCCGCACTTTTCGCGCTATATCTTCCGCGTGCATGATGGAAGTGCCCGCGAGCAAAGCGTCTGCGCCCGCCTCGAACATCCGCCTTACATCTTCTTTACTACTTATGCCACTCATCGCTACTAAAGACACATCGGCAGGTATCTTCGACTTTATCTCAGGTGCAATCTGCTCAAAAGTCGCCACATTTACCTCAAGCGTATCCAGATCACGATTGTTTATGCCTATTAGCGTTGATGCAGACGTCAGGTCCATACCGAGAATCATGTCCTTTGATACCCGATCTATCTCTATAAGCGCCTCCATGCCAAACGATGCAGCTTTCTTTGTCAGCTCTTTCAACTCACTCGCGCTCAGAAATCGAGCTATCAATAGTATGGCATCAGCGCCGTGCACATACGACTCCATCACCTGGAACTCATCGAATATGAAGTCTTTTCGCAATACGGGCAGCGTAACAGAAAGTTTAACATCCCTTAAATCAGATAAACTACCTGCAAAAGCCTCTTCCGTGAGGACTGATATAGCACATGCACCTCCGTCTTCCATTTGTTTCGCGGCCACCGCAGATTCTACTTTTATCGCGCTTTCCCCTTCTTTTAAGCCTCTTCTCTTTACTTCGGTGATTACTGGATTTTTCACTTCTTTTTTAGCTTCTGATATCGCCCTTTGTATACTTCGTCGCTCTTTCAGCCGCTCAATAATTTCCCGTTTCCGCTTTAATATCTCTTCTACCATTTTTTTTCTTTCTTAAATCTTTGTATGGACTATTTAGTAAGCGTAAGCAATTATTTATACGTGTTAATTACAACTTTTTCCCCACATTACTTTTATAATCGGATGGTGCATTATTGAATAAAAGGAGGAAAGGGGGCGGAAGATAAGAATGAGGGATGTAGCGATAATAGGCGTTGGGCATACAAAGTTTGGAAGAGCATCAAAGACTTCACTTGAGTTGTTCTCAGAAGCGTCACTGCAGGCGATGGATGATGCTGGTGTAGTGGGAACGGATATAGAGGCGTTATTTCAGGGTGCGGCGCTGCCGGGTTTTGAAGAAGGACAGGTAATGCCCGCGGCATTCTCTGCTGCGGAACTCAACCTTGGTCCAATACCCGCGACACGATATGAAGGCGCATGTGCATCAGCTACTGTTGCGATACGAGATGCGGCAATGTGGGTAAGTTCCGGGGAATGTGACATGGTGTTAGCAGGTGGAGTGGAAAAAGCGTTGACTATGGGCACTGCGTTTGCAACGAGGACATTTGCAATGAGCTGTCATGCACCAACTGAAGGACCAGTAGGGCTTACATTTCCGGGGGTTTTCGCAATGGCAGCACGGCGGTATTCCAAAGAGTATGACATACCGCTGGATAAGTTACGGGAAAAGATGGCGCACGTTTCTATTAAGAATCATGGGCACGGCGCTTTGAATCCTCTGGCTCAGTTCTATAAGAAGATGGGCAACTTGAAGGTGGAGGATGTAGTAAATTCGATGATGGTGGCAGACCCGCTGACGCTTATGGATTGTTGTCCGTTTTCGGATGGTGCCGCAGCTCTTGTGCTCTGCCCTGCGGAGGATGCGAAGAAATATACGGATGATCCGGTTTACGTGTTGGGTACAGGACAGGGTTCAGGCAGTTCATTATCAAAGATGGCTGACTTAACAAAGCCGGTTTCAAGGATACAGTCGGCGAAGGTTGCCTTTAAACACGCAAGACTTGAACCCAAGGATATTGATATATTAGAACTGCATGATTGCTTCACCATTGCCGAATTGATCGCGCTTGAGTGCCTGGGTTTCTTTGAGTGGGGCGAAGCGGCGGAAGCAACGGCTCAGGGCGAGACAGACATAGACGGGAAAATACCCACAAATATGTCGGGAGGGCTGATTGGCAAGGGTCATCCGATAGGTGCAACTGGTGCATCTCAAGTGTACTGGATGGTTAAACAGATGCGTGGCGAAGCGGCAAAGGGCAATCAAATTGACCCTGTTCCTGAGTATGGGATGACCGATACGCTTGGTGGCGACTTCGGGACACTGTGTCATATTATACTCGGAAGGACAAAGAAGTAGGGAATAGCCAAGAGGGAATAGGGATATAAGTGGGGAAAGTGATAAATAAGATGATAAATGCTTTAATAAAGAGCTTAAAACATAAATAATTCCTATTGCCTATTCGCTATAGGCCAATAAAAAAGTGATGAAAAAATGGTAGGAAAAGAGCAGGAAGAGATAGAGAAAGAGCTATCTAAAGAGTATGTAACCTTGACCTATGCAGATTATGAGGAAGGGTTGAAGGCGGGTAAATTATTAGGGCTGAAATGTGCAGCATGTGGAGGGATAACTTGCCATCCAATGCCCGTTTGCCAGTGGTGCAGTGACAGACGCCTGGAAAAGATAGAGTTAAGCGGTGAGGGCGAAGTGACGACATTTACGGTTATTCGCGTGGCATCCGAGGGTTTCGAGCATGACGTTCCATATATACCATGCTTGGTGAAGACAAAAGAAGGCCCGTGCGTTGTTGGGTGGCTCGATTTTGACGCCGAGAGTGTCTCACAGGACGTAATAGGTAAACAGGTGAAAATGAGCGGTATACACACTTATAACGGCGATAAGTTCTTCAGCGGTGAGCACGTGTGCCCGGTTTTTAAGATTACGGAATAAGTGTGATGACAAAACCATGAACGAAAAGAAAGTGTGTGTTGTAGGTATGGGTGTAATGGGAACAGGAATAGTGCAGGTATGCGTCCAGGCAGGCTACGATACCTCGATTGTGACTAAGGACGATGGATCTTTGGTGCGAGGGGTTGGAATAATAAAGAAGGACATTTTACGGTTGGCAAAGAAAGGGCGAATAACGCAAGAGGATGCGGATAAGATTCTGGATGCGGTAACTGCAAATGCGACCACGAGCCTGGAAGAGGGTGCCAAGGATGCTGATATTGTTATAGAAGCGGTGTACGAGGACATGGAAGTGAAGCGAGCGGTATTCACAGAATTGGATAGAATATGTCCAGAGCATACAATTCTTGGGAGTAACACTTCTACATTTCCTATTACTACTTTAGGCGCAGCGACGAAGCGACCCGATAAGGTAATTGGAATGCACTTCATGAACCCCGTACCTTTAATGCCCGGTGTGGAAGTGATAAAATCGTTATTAACGTCTGAAGAGACGGCAAAGGAAGCGCAAGAGTTCCTAAAGTCGTTGGGTAAGGAGACGGTCGTCGTTAATGATTATCCCGGATTTGTCACGAGCCGGATGATGTGTCTCGTATTGAATGAGGCGGTGAAGATGCTTGAACGAGGGCTTGCGTCCGTAGAGGACATAGATAAAATATTGAAACTATCTTTTAACTGGCCTCAGGGTCCGTTCCAGCTTTTAGACTTGATCGGGATAGAAATTGTAGTGGCTGTGCTCAATACGATCTACAATGAGACGGGGTGGGAGAGATTCAAACCCGCGGTTCGTATGACGCAGATGGTAGAAGCAGGATGGACAGGGCGAAAAGTAGGAAAAGGGTTTTATGATTATCGGTGATGTTGTGACGTGAAGGGGAAAATAATTTATTCTCGCAATACCACCTGACATTATCAATCAGAGGCTTAATTGTTAAGCTAACCACAAGATTACACCGATTTCCACGAGAAAAGGATAATAGTAATAGGGTTTAAGTGCTCTATTGGCCATTTCGGACCCTACTAATCCCAATTTCTTGTGTTAATCTTGTGAAATCTCGTGGTTTATGCAAATACTCAGAGGTTTATTCTACATATTCAGAGAAAACACGGACGGAGATGTTAAGCCGATTCCGCCTCTTCACCCTTTGCAAATAGCTCCTCAATCGGTTTACGCCCGTACTCCGTAATCTTTACATTTATCTGCGAAATCTCAGTTGATATTTCGTTACCGCGTACTGTCTTCCTTCGTCTTTTTCCGTTCTCTTTTGGTTTGTATCCCGGTGGTGAAGTGATCAAAATTCTTTTTCTTCTCGGACCTGCAACATCCTTTCGCATCGGTACGCCATCCTTATCCGAACCACCTGTTATTTCCAACGCATAGCCACTCAACCCGAGAATATCACCATCCACAACGTTACCTATCTGTTTACCCACGAATAACGCACTCACTTCCGTATCCTTCCCTTCTACTTTATACGCCTTTCCTACTTTTGAATCGCTTATTACAACTTGCATTTTTATAGTCCCTTTTCCCTTCTACTTATTTACCCTTATATCGCTTAATATATATTTTCTGATAGAGAAAATAAAATATCTAAAACAAATAAATGCAGATTAATGGATTCCTGATGAGGTCACATATCCTGAACAGGTTTAGATTCCGCACCTAAATGGTACTCTTCCTTCTCCGCCTTATCTCCAACACCGTCTCCAACAGCTCCGCCTCTTCTGCCGATAACAACCCGCTAATCTGCCCCTTCTCTTCTTCGCGGACATTCACATATAATACGTCATTCTCTGCTATCTGTCGCCCTATCGTGGGTTTCCGCATAGAAATAGCCACCTGCATCCCTTCCTCAGCCTTTGTTATATTCTCGCCCTTATCCTGTATCTCATTTATAGTACCGATATTCGCCCCATCTGCTTTTATCAAAGCTACACCGGTCTTTATTTTGCCACACAACACCTCAACGCCAAAGATAGCGGGCTTACTCTGCCTGAATACGCAACCCGGCAGTATCTTTATCATTCCCGGTGTGGTCAACCGTTCACTCTTCTCGCGCTTCTCCCGCTCCTTCGCCTCCTTCACCCAACCCTCATAATCTTCGATTACACGGTAAATCACATCGTTCACAAAGATAGGAATACTATTCTGCATTGCCGCTTCCCTGGCATCCAGAAGAACATCAACGCTAAAGCCCAAAATAACGGCTAAATACGGGTCTTTTACCGTGGTAGCATCCATCACATCTCGTTTTGAGATATTCCCCACTTCTGCTTTCTTTATCTCGGTTATGTTTTCACCCTGCAATTCCAGAGCGAGTGCTTCCAGCGAGCCCATTGTATCTGCTTTTATGGTTATGCCCTCAGGAAATGTATCCAGTTTCATATCTGCTATCTCGCTCTTTAGCTCTGCTATCACGCGCTCTATATCCCCTCCGCGCTCAACCATTCTCACACGTGAACCAGAAAGTGCGGTCTCTATATTTTGTGCTACTATTTTCACACCCGTGGAGGCAGTCACCGTTTTTACACGTGCAAACCTTTGCTCTAATCTTATCTCTTGCAATGCTCGCGGCTTTAACAACGCTTTTACCTTTGTAACTATCGGCTCTGCATTCATACAGCCAACCACGATTGTATCGCCCTGGCTGAGCCTACCATCGTACAAAATCACGTCTATCGTGGTCCCGAGCCCTCGTTCCTCTTTCTTTTCTAATATCGTACCCACTCCAGCCGCGTCTAAATGAATCCGCAACGTTTCATCAAAGTACTTCTGTGATAGTCCTATCAGAACAAGGAGTAAATCCGCTATCCCTTCTCCTGTTTGTGCGCACACAGGCACGATGCTCACCGTCTTTGCGAAGTCATCTATCCGATCGTACCGGTCAGTCGAGAAGCCTTTGTCGTAAAGGTCGCCCACCAGTTCGTATATCCTCGTATTCAGCTCTTTACGTGCAAATTCGGGCTGGTCTTTGTAATTAATAATGAACGGCTTTTTACTGGACTGCCACCCCTTTATCCTGTCTATTTTATTCAATGCAATGACAAACGGCGTTTTTAATAATCTTAATATGCTTAGCGATTCGTATGTCTGTGGCTGAAAGCCTTCCATTACGTCCACCACCAGAACGGCGATATCAGCCAGTGCGCTTCCTCTTTTTCGTAAAGACGCAAAAGCGTAATGCCCGGGCGTGTCTATAAAAAGCAATCCTGGTACTTCTATCCCAGTCCAATCACTTCTTAACGGCGCACAAATCTTCTTTATCGCATCAATTGGTATTTCCGTCGCACCGATGTGCTGGGTAACTCGTCCTGCTTCCTTTGCTGCTACTGTGGAACCGCGGATGTTATCGAGTAATGTAGTCTTGCCATGGTCTATGTGTCCCAGTACCGAGAGTATCGGTGTTCGTATCTGTCCTTCCATGTCTTTTACCCCACATCTTTCAATAGTTAAATTGTTTGTAGTTTATTTACTTTTATCTCTTCTCCACCAAGATGGACTTTTTGTATGACTTTTCCCACCTTCATGCTTTTGTTCTTCACTATCAAATTCCCTGAGCAGTTCCTCCTGTCTTTTTGTCATCTTCTCTGGCGTTACTACTTTCACCGTAACCAGCATGTTACCTCTACCATGACCCCTCAAATCGGGCATGCCTCGATTTTTCAAGCGGAAAGTCGTGTCGGACTGTGTTCCAGTAGGCATCTTCAGCTTTGCCTTATCTCGCTCTAAGGTCATTACCTCTATTTCGTTACCTAAAGCAGCCTGTGCAAAGCGAACAGGGACTTCGCAAATCAGGGTGTTTCCTTCCCTCTTAAAGAATTCATGCTCTTTTACGTGTATCACCACGTACAAATCGCCGGGGGGTCCGCCTCTTCCCCCCGCTTCGCCCTCTCCTGCAATCCGCAGTCTGTTTCCGGTATCCACACCTGCGGGTATTCTCACTGAAATTCTCTTGTTCACCTCTATCTTTCCCTTTCCATGGCAAGTCTTGCACGGTTTCTCTACTATTTCTCCCCTGCCCCTACATCGCGGGCAGGTAGAGATGGAGACAAATTGAGCAAAACCCTGACTTTGTACTCTTTTTACCTGTCCGGTACCACCGCAGGATGAGCAAGTTCGTAAACCGCCACTCAATGCACCCGTCCCTTTGCAATCCGGGCAGCTTTCCGCTTTAGAAATGTTTATCTCTTTTTCCATTTCCTTCGCGGCATCCTCTAAGTCTATCTCAAGGTCATATCTTAGGTCGCTTCCTCGCTCGGGCCCATACCTCTCACCCGCCTGTGCATACCGTCCCACACCGAATAAGTCATCGAAGATACTGCTGCTGCCGCCTCTACTTCTCCCCCCTCCAAAATTACCACCAAATAGATTTCTGAACAAGTCACCGAAAATGTCCTCTACATCGTCATACCGCGTGAATTTTGACCAGTCAAATCCACCGGGCCCAAAATCAACACCCGCATGACCAAACCTATCGTAGTTCGCCCTCTTTTGAGGGTCGGATAAAACTTCATACGCTTCAGAAACCTCTTTAAATTTCTCTTCCGCCGCCTTCGGGTCGCCTTTATTCAAATCAGGATGATATTTCTTGGCTAATTTACGATAACCACGCTTTATATCCTGCTGTGATGCTTCCTTGCCCACATCTAAAACCTCATAGTAATCCTTCTTTGTTGCCAATTTCGTTATGTCCTCCGTTCTTTGTTCAAAATTTGTTTAGTCTTTGTACGATAAAAATTTCATATAAAAATTTTATTGTACTGCATCTGTATTTATCTATTCATTGGTTCACTCCATAGGAAACCAAGGGCGATGTTTGTGATTTTCGGTTGCTTTTGCATAATCCTTTATATAGAACATCGCATTTTTATTTCATCTGTTCAGTGAACAAGTGAACAAATGAAGGGGCAGGGAACAGGGGGGGAAAACAGGTGAAGGTGCGAGTGGAAATAGTAGACGAGGCAGGAATAAAGACCGCAATAGAAAGTGAGGGAGACCCGTTTAGCGAAACGTTTAAAGATCAGGCGATTGCAGGCATTGTAGAGTTTTTGCAACACAGGATTCCTTCGCCGCCTGCTAATAATGGTTATGGCATGGCAGGTGAAGACCTCACGATAAAGGAGCGATTGGCTAATTTTTTGCGATTCGATCCGAAGAAACCAACGGATTGGTTCACTTCTTCAGAGCTGAAGCGAATATATGAAGGAACATATGGCGATAATCTAAAACTAAGCACGTTATCCTCATACCTTAAAGACATGTACTCGGACGGTATTTTAACGAGAAAAGGGAGCAGAGCAGGAAGGTTATACAGGGTGATTTCCACGACTACTGCAACCACAGATAGATTTGATCTACCCGCACATGAAAGGGAACTCATAGAGAATGATGACAAAGAGAACGACGATGACATGCAGTTTATAGATTGCTTCCCCTTTAACGAAATCATTCAAAACTAAGTTAGTTCGTGAAATCTCGTTCTACAAGTTTTCTGTATCGGTGTAAGGCACAGTCTAAAAACCCAGTTTATCACCGCGGAGATCACCGAGGGCGAGTGTTTAAGCCAATCCATGTTTGGGTTTTCTGATGCCTCTGCGTTCTCCGCGCACTCTGCGGAAAAACTTGAGGATATAGTGATCACTGGAAAATTCGATAGTGCCCGGTGTAATAAGAACTCCATCAAAAGCCCTTACTTCTGTGGTTTATCTGCGTATGGCGTTTCATAATGCTAACATTCAGAAAGGCTTTCTTTTGCAACATGAATCAAAAACTGTTACCCCCTTTCTTGTGTTTCTCAACTAATTTTTGTAGTTCAACACAGCTTTCTTTCAGTCTTAGATACTCTTTCATCAGATAGATATTGACCCCTGCACGGCATTATCGAATTGCGAATGGACTCCAGATTCTCTATTCTGTTTTCCCATTCCTTCAGATCTTGCATAATACGACTGAAAATTTTTTGATTCTTGTGGATGATCTTTTTATAGTGATCAAAGTCCAAAAAGTACAACTGTGGTACGTTTCTCTCCTCTTTTAGACATTTCTGGCTCCTTTTTCCATATTCTACCATTACATCCCCTGGGATACCTTCCCACCACCATTCTTCTTTATACTCCGCCTCCAATACCTTCTGAATTAATCCTCGAAGGGTGTTTTCAAACCATTCTATCAAAGCATGGTTTAACAATACAGGATCACTGGTAATCACCATTACATCGTCTAAGTTTAGTGGAAATGAATAATCCGATTCCTTTCGTCTAATTTTGTCCAGGTAGTATTTTGTAGGCTCATTATCTTCTTTTTCCTTAAGCGCTGTCTCAAATTCTGCTTTTGCATCTGGGTATCGTTCTGTCAAATAAAATAATAAACCTAAATAGTAATGTGGCGCCCATAGCCCAGGGCTCAGTTCTATTGCTTTTCTAAGACAAATTTCGATTTCTTCAATGTGCTCATGAGATAAATCAGCCCTATATTTTGCGAACAACTTCTTGCCCTTAACAAAATAAGTCCAATCACCGTTAGCTATATCGTTTCAGCTCACTCGAGGACTTCTGGTCTATTGCAAGATTAGCTAATTCATCTGCCCTTTTTATAAGCCCGTTCTCTCTCGGCACGTGACTATAATTTACCCTTTCAAAATGCTTCTCGTTTTCTCTTACCAGAAGAAACAACTCGCGTAATTTTTCGCTTTTCACCCGGTATACACCATTAAGTTGCCGGATCATCAACTCGCTATCCGAAAAGCATTTAACTTCGCTCACGGAAAAATTGCTCGCCAGCTCTAATGCTTTTATCAGTGCTCGATATTCAGCAATGTTGTTGGTTGCATTACCAATAAAATCGTTATACTCTTTTACAATCGTCCCCGATTCTTTGCAGATAACAATACCAATGCTTGCTGGTCCTGGGTTTCCTCTGCAAGCCCCGTCTGTGTATATGAGCAGCTTTTTCATCATTCCCTTTTAGAATATTTATAGCTCCTTTATGGAATAACTCTGATAATATCCATCCATTATCCTCAATATCACCTCGCCATAATCCTCAATCTTCCGTTCTCCAATTCCTTTTATACCTTTCAACTCATGAATTGTCTTCGGTGATTGATTCGCTATCTCAATTAACGTGCTATCATGAAAGACGCAATATGCAGGGATATCTTTCTCGGTGGCAATACTTTTTCGCCACTCCTTTAACGCCTCAAGCACGCTCAAACTTTCGGATTTGCAAATCACTTTCTTCACGGGCAACTGCAAATTTATGGGTATCCGCTCTGCCAACGCCTTCTCTGCCAATTCTGTGAGATATAGCAATGGTCTGGGGTATCTTGAATTACCCTGTTGTGTCATCAAATATCCTTTCTCTATCAACTGGTCAATAATCCGTTTTGCTTCATCTGCCGTATATCCTTTTAAGAGACCGTAGTACCTCGATTCTTGAAGATTTTGACTTAGTATCCGCTTTGATTTCGAGCCACACAATATATCGGCTAAGAACGTTCTGCCCACATGAATATCCAAGGTCTTCACCAATTCAAGAATATTGATTGCAATTTTGGCACTTTCATCCAATAACTCTTTGTCTTCCTCATCGGTTACTGGCATATTGCTCAATTCCGGTTGTGCATCGGCGCCACGATCAACACCCGTGCCAATAAGACTTAAAAGCGGATTGCAAACACTGCACGCATTGCACTCTCCGCCATGCTCTTCATCGAAATAATTTAAGATGAACTTCCTCTTGCAGTCCTCGCACTCTACGTATTCCACTATCCTGTCAATCTTTTTCATGCTGCTATTTTCTAATCGGAGAAAGATTTCACGAAGCTCAAACCTATCCACATCTTTTATGCCGGGATAGACTTTGATTGGCGTGCAAAAGTCCCATTCTATAAGTTCTATTCGCCCTGCGGTTTTCAACTCCCGCAGCACATTGTTTATCCGCGAGACAGATATCTGTACTGATTTGCTCAATATATCCAGGTCCATCCAGATGTCCAAAGACTTTTTGAAATAGGCATTCTGAAATATCTTTTCCGCATCCTGCTGGTATTTTAGCGATTCAAGATTTGCATTTAACGGACTTACCACAGCACGCCGGAAAATCTTGAAATACGTTTTTATTGCACCCATCCGTTCAAGATGATGCAAAATCAATCTGATGGGAACCTCATCCAGCTTCAAATCGTTTGCTATCCGCTTCACATTTACATAAATTAATTCCCCCACCTCTCGTGTCAACAAATCGAGCACTGCTTTTATTTGCTCTGCAGATGGTGTATTGCGCTGAAGTAATTTACGCAGCAGGATTTCATCGCCTCTGGAGTAAAGCAAGATGCAATTAGAGATTTTTTGGTCTCTGCCGGCACGACCTACCTCCTGATAATAGTTCTCAATAGATTTTGGCAAATTATAGTGGACTATTGCCCTTATGTCCTCTTTGTCTATACCCATACCAAATGCGTTGGTGGCGACCACTATTCGTGTTCTACCGCTTATAAAATCGTTTTGTATCCTTCTCCGTTCTTCATTATCGCCTATTTGACCGTGATAATACGATGCACTCAATCCGGCATTAGTTAAATATTTAGCCAGTTCCTCCGCAGTCCGTGTGAAATTGACGTAAACGATAGCAGAGTCTGTGATATTTTCTAAAATACTTTTCAGGAGCTCTTCCTTTCCGTTGTTACTCTCCAGGCGGATAACGGCAAATAGCAGGTTCTTACGGTCAAAACTGTCTTTAAAGACGTCACATTCGATGCCCAATTGCTTTTGTACATCCACTTCGACTGTTTTTGTAGCGGTGGCTGTTAACCCAAGGATAGGTGGAGCGGGATTGTGCAAATCCTTGATCACCCGCCTCAGGCGTAAATAATCGGGTCTGAAGTTATGACCCCAAACGGAGATGCAGTGCACTTCGTCAATCGCGATTAAACTGATATTGCATGTCTTTAAGATACTCATCAATTTGTTATCCACAAACGTCTCGGGCGCGACATACAGCATCTTCAACTTCGAGGCTTTTAATAGCCGATATATGCGCTCTTTTGTGTCGGAATTCTGCATGGAATTGATATACGCCACTGCGTGAACGCCGTTCTTACGCAGGTTGTCCACCTGATCTTTCATCAATGCGATTAACGGGCTTACAACGATAGTTAGACCGTCAAAAGTCAATGCCGGTATTTGAAAGCAGAGTGATTTACCTGCTCCGGTGGGTAAAATAGCTAATGTGTTCCGCCCTGCTAAAATATTGTCTATTATCTCTTTTTGCTTTGAACGGAAGGAGTGGTGATTGAATACAGAGGTTAAAATAGCTTTGGGGTCCTTTGGAGCGGGAATAGCCGCTTTTATCTCTGTCATCTTAATTTTAAATTGCTCATGGCAAATATAAAACGTTTTCTTTTAGTACTCCATCCACAGGTTGTTTGTCTTTCTTGTTTAAAATTAGGCGGTGTCTATAAGATTATTTGCTTCGCTTTAACTCCTTTTTGAGTCCCAATGCTTCTTCTTTAAGTTTCAAAGATTTCTCTTCTTGCCTAACGACCTCTTCTATACTCGTTTTTGCATCCTTTAAAATGTCATCAAATTCTTTCGCGCCTGTTCTTTCCTTGCCTTCTTTTGCTTGCTCTGTGATATTTTCTAATTTCTTTTTTGTTTCTCTTATTGCTTTTAAGTTATCATCTATGCTCTTCAATTGCTTGTTTAACTTTTTCAGGATCCGCTTTTTTTCTGACATTTTTTGTGTCACTCATAGCATTAAAGTTCTTTACATGAGTTTCCAACGCCCTTTTTATTCGGTCAATCTTCGCGGTTGTGTTCTGCTGCTTTTGCCTTACGCTTAACGTTTAAAATATCTTCATATTCCTATTAAACATTATTACCGTACATATTTCCGTGCGAATGTTGCAATGAACGCAGCCCACATAAAAGTTCTGAATATCTCTTCGAAGAGTCAGAAGCAGGGTGATGTTGGATCAGAAACAGTTCTAAATAAGCCTCCAGGACATATAACGAACTTATTAATATTTAGACGTATATGGATAAAATAACATGACGAATCTCTACGATTTGGAAGGTTTACTGCACCGAGGCGAAAAAGAAAGGGCATACGAATTAATAAAAGAGGATAAGGGCATCACTGCTGAAATTTTAATGAATGAGGGAATCTATTGGCTCTTCGCTATTTCATGTGGGTAAATGTAGTTAAGTGGCTGCCAAATAATCCAAAATCAGAAGAAAAAGGAGGTTAGATATTGCTTTAAATATAAAAAGAAGGATTGAAAATGTTGGTAAGGTGATTGTGTGACCGCTTCTTAGGCGGTTAAACTTGACATAAACGAAGGACATTATTGATTTCGTCTTTGCAAAGATGTCTATAAACTCTATACCAACTGCCATGATGTTCA
>JAPWVK010000123.1 GCA_029241965.1 Candidatus Methanophagales archaeon | reverse complement strand
TGTATTAGACACGAAGTACAAGCGAAAAGAACGTCCAGAAGAGGCGGACATTCAGCAGATTGTCGCGTATGCTGTACGCATGAACACGCAGAAAGCTATCCTTATTTATCCTTCTACTGATACACAAGTAGTTAATCTGACCGTTGGCGAAGTAACTCTATGCAGTATTATATTCGATATTGGCGTTGACCCGGACGAAGCTGGCCGTTCGTTCTTGGAGAAACTGATGGCAGTGGTGAAGCCGTAGAAGTTCTGAAACAGTTTCTTAAAAAAAAGGAATACGAGTCCCTTTGATGCACGTTTCTCCGTGACAAATTTTCGGGTCTATCGAGATACGTTCGAACATACAAAAACAAAACCTCCTTTGTATTTAGATTTGGGGTTTCCCATTAAAAAAGATTTGCAAATGGCGTTATAATGCAGCCGTTCCAAACACTTCTTTTAACTTGTAATAATGTCCCTTCTCTCTTTCATCCATAGCGTTCAAAATGTCTTTCATATCCTCTTCCGTCAGCATCTTGTCCTTGTTCAATATTCTTACAGTTACAACATCAGATTCTATCTTCGCCGGCTTTACAATCCTCAACACTCCGTCCTCATATATCGCTTCTATTTCGCCCATTTCCTTTCACTTTTAAGATAGATTTTAAAACATTTAAGGTAGTATGCTTTACATAAATCAGGCCCTGCTTTAAGTGCCCGAAGAGTAAGCTTAAAATGCACGAAAAAAAAATACCCACGGTATGAAGCTTCTTGATCTATATAATGTATAACGGCCCACATTTAATTTAGGACACGGATTTACACGGATTTGATTTTTTCTGCGTTAATCTGCGTTAATCTGTGTCAATAATTTATTTTAGTTTGTTCAAGCACCAAAAGAATTACAGTCTTTCTTAGCACAGGTTCTTTCTCGTAGAAAGAAAGTGTTTTGTAAAAAGAAAATTTATATACATATTATAAGAAGGTTTAGCGTGCAACATTTACACGCAAGAGCCGAAGGTAAAAATGCCAATACAAAAAGAGAAGCAGTAAAATGTTTGAACCAAAATTTACAATCTCCAATAGCATAACCAAAGCCCTTCTTGAAATTGAACGTGCAAGAGGATTTTTGGACGCAGCGGAATTAAAAGAGGCATGGATAAAGGATATGCAGAGTGAGGCACTTATCCTTGAGGCACATCACTCCACGCATATCGAAGGCACTCAACTCACGTTTGCAGAAGCACAAGGAATCCTCACGGGTAAATCAGTAAAGGGTATAAGAGCTGATGACCGTCAGGAATTACTGAACTACAAAGCGGCAATGGATTTTGTCTCCGAATATATGGGCAAAAAATCAGAGATTACAGAGGAGTTAATAAAAGAGATACATAAAATGTTGGTTAAGGACGTTCGGGGTGGAACGCTTGAACCAGGCAAATACAGAAGCGTTCAGAATTATGTGGTGAACTCGCTAACAGGAACGATAATTTATACGCCTCCACAGCCCTCAAAAGTTCCTCGCCTTATGGAAGAATTTGTTGACTGGTTAAATAAGGACTCGGATATTTCACCTGTGCTCATAGCAGGGATTAGTCAGTATCAATTCGTTGCTATTCATCCGTTTTTAGATGGTAACGGTAGAACCGCCAGAGTACTCTGCTCGCTTTGTCTTTACGAGAAAGCACCCTTCGGGTGCAAATCAATTGTAGCTAGGGCTAAGCATTGGATGGTTCCAATCAGCTAATTTACATCCAAAAACTTCGTTTTCTGTTGGAGGTCCCTTCTCATACCACACGAGTGTCATTTTTCTTCCACAATTTGGACATTTTGGCGCCCATTTATTCACTTTCGTAACAAAATCCTCAAATGTCGCCTGCCTTATACTTCTCTGTAAATACCCGGAATATCTCCTTTTGGTTCTACGGCTGTAAGCACCGTAATAGCGTATCATTTTAAAATTTCGATCAGGAATATGCTGAATCAATGCTTTAATGAACTCCCGCACCTCCATCGTCACGAAATGCCGCTCGCCCTCACGATCCTCGTACCAGAATGTGACCGTTTTTTCGTCGTATCGGTGCAATCGTGTGTTTGCGACCGCAGGATGCCGGATGTATCTGGCCACATATCGTGCTATCCTTCGTTTGTTTGTGATTCTGGATTCTTTTGGGAGATGAACGTAGAATCCCTCGCGATAGTTCTTGAACAGTTGGTCTATGAGCATCGAGAATACCCTATTCTTTGGAAGTGCCGCTTTGAACTGAGTAAGTACCTGATATTGCCATGTTTTTCGCATAGCGTTGAAAGGGATGAATTTTTGGTGTATGAACCTGCCGCGCTTGTCGAATCCTCCTTCGGTCACGAGTATATGAATATGTGGATTAAAGCCCAGACTCCTAGAAAAGGGATGCAGCACAACGACAGCGCCTGCCGTCAATCTTCCGTTTCTGTGCTTGTGTGAAATTGTGTCGTTGATTGCTGCGATTGCCGCATCCATCAAAACCTTTTGCAAAAAACGACATCTCCTCACAATTGGCCACAGAGCATCCGGAATTGTGAATACAGCATGCCGATGGGGCACATTGAATAATGCGTTTTGGAGAGATTTCGCCCACTTGTCTGTGTGATTCTTGCCACAATTCGTGCAGATGCGACTGTTGCATCCGAAATAGACAGTTTTTGTGATTTCACAGTGTTCGCACTCGTATGTGAAGAAGCCGCGACTCTCGTCCTTGCAGGACAGCATCTTGTTGACTTCGTTGATTTCAACATCGCGGAGGTTATCTTTTTCCGCAAGGTGAAATGCCGCCCAGTTGAGATTGTCATCGAATATGTGTTTGACCGTGAGAGGGGCATCAGTAGCAAGACAGAGGAGAAATAGGATGAGGTATGTTCCTGGGGTGAAGATATCCGGATGCACCAGTTAGATCTATACTTGGGTGGAGATAATAATTGATGCGGAGCGAACGCGGGGTTATAGTGTATATACAACGAGAAATATTAATATGGATCAGGCTTAAGCACTCTATTGGTTTTTTATCCCCTACTAACCCAAAATTCTTGTGCTAATCTCGTAGTTTTTTAGATTAGCTATGTAAATACCTATTTTTTAAACACCACTGCGACTTGAAATCCGCCAAGCCAACTTCGATGTCGCTTCATTCTTCTGTTTCTAACCTTCTATCTATGACATTCTGCCATTTCCTAAACTTGCTTAGTATCGCTCTCGCTTCCATCATTGTAAAAGGTATGCCGCGACTAAAAACGGTTTCCCGATATGTTTTCATCTCTGCTGCGACATCTTTAAATCGTCCATCACCTCCTAAAATACACTCCATTATCTGTAATACTTCAGGCAGCCGCTCCGCTTTAGAAAGCCCGGTTTCAATTAAAAACGCGACTGTGTCTTTTAAATCAGCGGGTAAATCCAGTATATATACAATCTCTCCCTTCTTTCCCCCTATTGTAATATTATCGGTAATCCATACAAAGGGAGATGTTTCACCTGGCATGATTGTTATAAAAGCTTTTATATAACTTAAAATGCTATTTCATTCATCAGCATCCTTATGTGTTTGCTTATTTCATGAAACTTGCGATGACGCTTCGTGGGCCAATAAGAAATCATAAACTTGATGTTTTTATCCAAAACCTTCACTTCTAACACCTTTCCAGCCACCTCTGACAATGTCCTTCCCACTTCGTCTGCGTTTTGTGCTCGCACGTCCCACAGATTACGTAAAATTAAAAACCCTTGTAACGCAGTTCTTCCTAATAAACAAACACCATCAGGCATTATATATTCGATTTCTCGTTTAAGGTGCGATTCTGAACAAAGTTTTATAACGCTTTTTGCGGGCGCTGAATTTCGCCCCTCTTTCGCCGTGGGGCACTTCACTGTAGGCAAGAGATAAAAGCCCTCTGCGATAAAATCAGGTAAGGAGCTGATTTGATACCCCAAATCTCCTTGTAAAAGTTCTAATACGCTATTTCGCAGTCTATCATTTGAGTTTTCGTTGAAGAAGTAGTAACGGGTATTTAGAGGTGGAGCCTCAGAAACAAAAAGGAGTTTCACGTGCCGAGGTTCTGACACAGGAACCCGCTCATCAGGACATTTAACCCCATAAACGCCTTCTTCTTTGCATTTTTTACATCGCTTTGTTTCATCTTCTATTTCATTCCAGTTCATAGTTTTTCAAACAAGATTTAATAATAAAGAATTCGTATGTTGAAAATGAGGTAGAAGGGAATGAAGATTAACAGTCAGCTAAAGGGCGGTACATACGAAGTAAAGTTCGGATATCATTCCAAAATGGATGAATATACGGCATTGATGTCTGATATACCGAAGTTAGGGGATATGTGTAAAGGGAGGTATAAATATGAATGCTCTATCTAACCTGATTGAAAAAGGTAATAAGCTTCTAAAGCAAGTGGTTGGTTTGAGTAAAATCAGCTACATAGAGGGGGATTTAGTTACTGAAATTAAATCATTGCATATTCAAGGGCGATTCCTTTTAAAAAAGATTGACAAAGTAACTTTCCAAGAATATTCAAATCTTTTTTCACGACATGTAGGAGACCATTATGACCGGAGTAATTGGAATCAGTATATTATAACTGAACTGGAAAGATGTTTAGGAATTTTAAAAGCGGTAGAAGAAGTAGGTATCAAAAAAGCATTAGATACTTCAATTATAAATATCTTTATAAGTCATGGAAAATTTGGCCCTGCTTTTGAAAAACTTGAAAATTTCATTCGTGCTTTGGGTTGCAGTCCTATTTATGATACGGAAGAACCAACTGAAGGCCGACGAATCAATGAGCATATTGAGCATTTATTCAAACAGGCGGATTTTTATGTTATTTTAGCAACTATTGCGACAATCAATGAAAAAGGAGAAAAATTGCCTAATCACAATGTCACAATTGAACTTGACAGATTAACACAATCTCACATTGATAAAATGCTTGTTTTACTTGAAAATGGATGCAAAATGCCAAGTATGGTTCAGGATGTTATACATGCACCCTTTGAAAGTACATCTATGGATATTGCTTTTACTAAGCTTGTTGCTGAATTAAAAAGGCATGATTTACTCTAACAATCATTAATGTGACTCGCGGTTTCTTGTAGAAAATGCGCCTTCTTTTGAGTTAGTGGGCTGTAAAATATCAAGAAGTAATGTTCAATCTGCAAAACTCTTAGTTCAGCCAGAGATATTTTTTATCAATGTAACACCTCTCATAAATAAAATGACCTGGAAAGACGCGAAAGAGGAACTCGGAAAAGAGATAACTCGTTTGTTATACCAAAACGGATTGATAAAAACATGGTATCGAGATAATCCCAACGGATGGAAGCTCGTTTCTGGATTGTGGAGCCCTTTCTACATACAATTGAGACCGCTCCCTTCTTATCCCGAACTGCTCAGAAAGGTGGGCTATGCACTTGGCAGGATAGTTAGAGTGGAATGCCGAGATGTGAATAAAGTAGTGGGTGTAGCAATGACTGGAATACCCATTGCCTGTGCGATAGCGACGCAGGAAGACATACCTTCCTTATGGACGAGGAAAATAGATGTTCGGTCTTTAGACGAGTTCAAAAAGAACATTCAAAGTTATGGAGAGCATACGCTGGTAGAAGGCGAATTTGAAGCAGGCGACCGAATAGCGGTTATTGATGACTTAGCGACAAAATTCGGTTCTAAACTCGTTGCAATAGAGCAAATAAGCTACGAAGCGAAGAAACGAGGGTTAAAAGTCGAATGTTCGGATGTGGTTGTTTTATTGGATAGGGAGCAAGGCGCGGTGGAAGTCGCCTCTCAGCACGGCATCTCTTTTCATTCACTCATACCCTTTAAATCGAAAGGGATTGCATGGTTGAAAACTTCGCTATCTGAAATAGAATATGAGGTTATTACTGAATATCTGCAAGACGAAGCGAAATATCAGGATGCTAAAGTCCAAAAAGAGCTGTATGAGCTGTGTTTTAGAAAGATTTGAATAATGGAAGAATCTAAAATAAAAATGCTGCAAAAGGAGATTATCTTGTGATAAGGGGGCTAAACAAATAGTTCTACTTCTCGTGCATCCTCCTGAAAATAGTTGGACAACTTATACTCGTTATTATCGCGAGCATTATGATTGCCGATTCCATTGATGTGCCTATCAAGTTGAGTTCCAATCCAACCGCAGCCATCGCAATTATCAAACTCATTCTTGAAGAGAGTAAAACGCCAGCAGAAATGCTATCCTTCCAGGAATGCCGTAGCCGCAAAAGCAGTGACGGGACTATCTTCACTACGAAAGCGATCAAAAGTATCTTTGCAAGAACCAGATAAATACCTACCTCCGCAAAAGCACCCACATCAAACTGCATCCCTACGTTTATAAAAAAGATTGGTATGAGGAATCCATACCCGATCCCATACAGTTTCTGCTCGAGAACGGTTCCTCCGCGGAACAATAACGCAAGCATCACGCCGGCAAGGAACGCACCCAGTATGGCTTCAACAGCTACTATCTCTGACAGAGCGACGAATACGAGCAGCAATGCGAATGCAGCCCGTACGCCTATCTCTGATGGTTGGTTCGATTTAAACCACGCTGATAGCCGCTCAGGATAGTGCCAGATCGCAAGCTTACCCAAGTAATACACCATGAAAAACAGAACGAATATGAGGGCAATCAAAAACATCTCCCATGAGATCCCTTTTTCAAAGTGCAATGTGTACAACGTAACGAGCAGCACGGTCACAAAATCAGCAATAAATGCGGTTATGAGGATCGTCTGCCCAAAATTGCTCTTCGTCATTCCCAATTCCCTTAGCGTTGGTACTACCAATCCTACAGCAGAGGTTGATAGAATGAGCGCAATATACAAGTCATAACCCAATTTAGACGTCAGGAAGACTGAAAGAGAGAGCGTGATGATGAATATACAAATGCCAATGAGAAAAGGTTTCATGCCATAAACTTCAACCTTCGAGAAATCTATCTCCAGTCCTGCTAAAAACATCAGAAATATCAATCCAAAGCCCGCAAGAAAGTCTATAACTATAAATCCTTCTGTTTCGAGTGATAAGCCGAGAACCCCTAAGAAGATCCCAAAAATGATTTCGCCTACTACCGCAGGAATGCCTATTTTACCAGAAAGAATTGGGATAATAAATGCGAAGATGGCTATTGTTAATAATAGAATATAGGGGCTTATAGTTATGGTCATCGGCATCACACCACAGTTAGAACAGAACAGGGCGCATCATTTACGATCTTCTTTATCATGTCTGCCCGAATAACCCCCGTCCCTTTCCATGAAAGCACAGTAAGCCCGTAATTGCCACTTTTCACCTCTTTTACCGCTTCTATCATTGGATTGCCTTCTACCCACTTCTCAATAATGTGCACGTTCCCCTTTTCTCCCAATTTCCTTATCCCGTCTATTAACTCTCCGGGAACCTCCTCCAGCACAAGTAGATACATGTCTGCACCACATAAATGCGCTATCTGAACCGAATACTTGCCTACACTCTCGGCTGTATCTGAAGCATCCAGAAGGACGAGAACCTGCTCGTAATATCGGAATGTCCGCGCTACAAGGACTGGCAGGGAAGCCTCTCTTATCAACCGTAATATAATACCCCGTCCCAATAGTCTATCTATAATGCCGAGCTCTTCAGGATCTACCATTATACAATCAGGATAATAAAAGTGTTCCTTTACCGTGTCTAATATTATACAACTAGGATTACGCAGGTACTTTCTTATGACGCCCCTCTGTTCGTCCTTTTCCTGGAATATCGTAAGCGGAACACCCATCTCTCTCGCCATGAACTCCATCTCTTGCCCGTCTGTTTCCCCGGTCAATACCACAGTGATTTCCCCCATCGCAACGGAACTAATTAACAACGCTTCTTTGAACGCTTTCTTTATCGTATCTTTACTGCGAATTGGAACGAGGATTTTCTTGAAAGGTACACAGCCCTCTTTAGAGCGTATCATGTCGGCAACGAGATTTGCAACCATCTTGGAGGGAAACATAATGTGCTCAACGCCCAGTTCATTGAAACGCTCTATATCGTCTGGATCTTCCACCCGAACCATTACCCTGGGAACGCCATGTTTCTTCGCAATAGCCGCAGTTCGGTAGTTAACATCGTCATTGCCCGTGAGCGAGATAAACGCCGCGACATCATCCAAACCCACTTGTTTTAATAAATCTTCATCACTTCCATCACCGATAATCACCTGCACACCCTCTAATCCTAAAAGCTCTTCTCGCTTTCCCGGGTTTTTCTCTATAATCACGGATTCATGCAACTGGGCTGCTAAATCTTTACCCGCTCTTCCTCCGCCAACAATGATATTCTTCATCTCTATCTCTTTTAGCCCGCTGTTATAGATTTACTTAAGATTTAACAGCTCCTTCTTTAAAAATTTAATTAACGAGAGATATAAGAAGTAAGAAGTAAGTTCAAAGGATATTAGGAACGACCATAAATGAAAAAAGAGGGTTTTTTACTTGATGTTGGCTACAGAACGGAAAAAGACGCGGATGGAAAAGAGAAGCCGGTGATAAGATTGTGGTGCAAGAACAAAGAAGGCAAAGATTTTGTAGTGTTAGACAAAAATTTTGAGCCTTATTTCTACGCCATTCCCCATTACTCCAAGTTTTATGCTCATGATATAGAAGAAAAGAAAGAGCAGATAGAGAATATTCTTATATACAGAGACGGTGGAGCCATAAGGATAAAACGAGTGGAATTTTGTCAGCGGAAATTACTCGGTGTAGACCAAAAGGTGTTAAAAATATTCGTTGAGCATCCGCGACACGTTCCGCTATTGCGAGAGGAAGTAAGAAAAGAGGGTCTTACCGTACTGGAAGCTGATATTCTATTTGCAATTCGATACATGATAGACAAACAACTGCGACCTTTTGACGGTGTAAACGTAGAAGGAGAAGAGATAGATTTGGATTACGCAGATACTGCTATTCTCGCTTCAAACGTATCATACAAAAAGGTGGCTGAGGGCGAGTTGCCAGAACTCAAAATTGTTGCATTCGATTGCGAGATGGCTGCGTCGGTTGGTATGCCCTCGCCGAAGAGAGACCCCATAATAATTATATCTGTGGCATACCATGAGGGAACCGAGGCCAAAGCGAAGTTATTTGTTATGACGGAGGAAGAATGGCGAGCAAAAGACGACAAAAAGGTGATACGGGATTTTTTGAACTTCGTGTCACATCTACAACCTGAGATCATCGTTGGCTACAATTCCGACAGTTTTGATTGGCCATATATAAAGGAGCGGGCAAACTTGCACGGCATTCGCATGAACCTGGGTGCTGATGGGAGTCCGGTCCAATATGAAAAAGGCGGGGCACTACCGGGTGTAAATATCCAGGGCATGCTGAACGTTGACCTGTTTAAGTTGGCAAAGCGCGACCTGGACAGCGTGAAGGTGAAAACACTGGAAAATGTATCAGAATTTCTTGGTGTAATGCAGAAAGACGAACGTGTGAATTTATCGCCGAGAGAGATTACCGAGTGCTGGATTGATACTTCCGCACGTGAGCGTCTATATGAGTATTCGAAGGCGGATGCAGTTAGTACGCTGGGTATCGCTACAAAGGTGTTACCGCTGCAAATCGAACTTGCCAAGATGGTGGGTTATCCACTGGACGAGTTAGCAAAGATGGGTAGAGGACGCCAAGTAGAATCATTTCTGACCTTAGAAGCGTTTAAAAAGGGGGAACTTGTACCACCGAAAAGTGGTGGCGCGAAGACTTTCGAGGGTGGTTTCGTGTTGCCACCAGTAAAAGGTCTGCATGAGGATGTTATCGCCCTTGACTTCTCTTCCATGTATCCCTCAATTATGATCTCTTTTAATGTCTCACCTGATACGTTTGTGGACTCGCCGGAGGCGGGAGCAGATTTGTATATTGCGCCGGAAGTGGGGCACGCATTCAAGAAGTCGCCAGACGGGTTCTTTAAGAGCATAATGAGTGATTTAATCGTGCGGAGGAGACGGATAAAGGCGGAGATGAATAAATATGCAAAAGACTCGCCAGAATATCGGTTGTTGAACACACAGCAGCAGAGTATCAAGATTCTCACGAACAGCTTTTATGGATATACCGGGTGGAGTGCAGCGAAGTTTTACAAGCGAGAATGCGCCGAGGCGACAACAGCGTGGGGGCGATATTTTATAAAACGCACGGTGAAAGTAGCGGAGGAGCTTGGTTTGGAAGTTATTTACGGCGATACTGATAGCGTTTTCGCTAAATTGCCCGAAGGCGATGTCGCGGATAGGAGGGAAGTGACACGAGAGAAGGCGAGGGAAGTGTCGGAGAAGATTTCGAAGGAGTTTCCCCTTGAACTTGAGATACAGGACTTCTTCAAAGCAATTTTCTTTACGGGGAAGAAGAAGCGGTATGCCGCGCTTACCGATAAAGGGGAAATCTTAGTTCGCGGTTTGGAAGTGCGACGCGGGGACTGGTGTGAACTGGCGAAGGGGGTGCAGACAGAAGTGATAGAGATGATATTAATAGAAAAAGACCCAGAAGCCGCCGTGAAATATGTTAAAAACGTTATACGGAACTTAAAAGATGGCGAAATACCCCTACATAAGCTAATAATCCATAAGACACTCACCAGAAAGATAAGTGGATATGAGACAAAGCAGGCGCATGTTATAGCGGCAGAGAGGGCGTTAGCTTCTTCCTCCCACATTGCATACGAAGTGGGCTCGAAAATCCCTTATGTTATAATAAAAGGTGCGGGGAAGACAAGCGACCGCGCTTTTCCCGTGGACATAATAGAGAGAAGCGAGGGAAACGAAATATACGCAGAGAGGAGAAACTACCCGATTGACGTCACTTATTACGTCCAGCATCAGGTAATACCGGTCGCGCATAGGGTGTTGCAACTCTTTGGTTATGAGTCCTCATCTTTTGACGATGCGGGGCAAAAGACCTTGGGGCAATGGTTTTAATAATGCTGTATAGGGTAAACTACCGAAAAGCTTTTATATACCATCCCATTACGTAATCATGGTGATGAAAATGGCACAACTACCAATTGCACCTGTAACGCGATTAGTGAGAAACGCGGGTGCAGAGAGAGTAAGCGAAGAGGCAAGTATGGCACTAGTAGAGATATTAGAGGCAGAAGGCGACAAAATAGCAAAGAAAGCCGTAAGCCTAGCCAAGCATGCCGGACGCAAAACTGTAAAGAAAGAAGACATAGACGAAGCAATGCAGTAAAACAAAAGTTAGATAAGGGGGAATATCTATAACATCCCCTTTTTATTTTTTTCCCACTTTGGCTTACAAAAGTCGTGTTTTTATAGTTGATTTTGCTTTAACAGTGGCTATCCCTTCTTTTATATCTGTTCTGATGCTACAATATACAATAGGGAGAAGGAGCAATGTTTGACAAGCTGCGAAAGAAGCTAAAAAGCTTTTCTAAGACCATCGAGGAGAAAGTAAAGGAGAAAGTAATAGATAAGGGCAAGGCGGCATTAGGTGGAGAGACGATTTTAGATGAGAAGGACCTGAAAGCCCCTTTAGAAGAGTTGGAAATAGCGTTACTGGAAAGTGATGCGGCATTATCTGTGGTGGAAGAGTTGATTTCCCGCGTGAAGGGAGAATTGGCGGGGAAGAGAGTGAAATGGGGCGCAGATACGGGGGAGTTAGTAAATGACGCGATAAGGGGTGCGTTATTAAATATTCTCTCTGCGGAAAAGCTCGATTTTGATGAGTTCGTGGCGAATAGAGAGAAGCCGATAAATATCGCTTTTATCGGTGTGAATGGAACGGGGAAGACGACTACTATCGCAAAGGTGGCGAAGAAGTTGCTTTCGACTGGGCACTCGGTGGTGATTGCGTCTGCAGATACTTACAGAGCAGGTGCAACAGAACAGATAGAGATACATGCGTCCAATTTGGGCATAAAAGTGATAAAGCACCAGTATGGTTCCGATCCCGCTGCGGTTGTTTATGATGCTGTGAAATACGCGAAAGCAAATAGAACAGATGTGGTTCTGGCAGATACCGCGGGACGAATGCACACCTCAGTGAATCTCATGGAGCAGTTGAAGAAGATATGCCGTGTGACGAAGCCCGACCTGGTTATATTTGTGGATGAAGCGGTTGCAGGGAACGATGCAGTAGAAAGAGCGAAGAAATTCAATGAAATGATAGGTATAGATGCCTCGATACTAACCAAGTTAGACATAGACATAAAAGGTGGAGCGGCTATTTCTATCGCTCATTCTACTTCTAAGCCCATAATATTCCTGGGCACCGGGCAGGGATATGAAGACCTGATGAAGTTTGATGCAGAATGGCTTGTGGATAGGTTGTTGAGTGGATAATAAGGAGAGGAGAAGAGAGAAAGAATGAATCCAGAAAAATATAAAAATTTGGTTTTAAGTGTAACAGAGAGCAACGAGGATGCAAAAACACTATTGGGATTAGTCTATGTACTGAAGGAATATGCGTCGGAAGAAGCACTGATGAAAAACTTTGTGGCGTTGAAGGGGAAGGAAGAAGACGGCAAGAATTTGTTAAAATCATTGAGGAGAAAGAGAGTTTTAGGAAGAGGACCTTATGATGAGTACATTTGTCCAGCAGGGCATGAAGATGTCTTTAATGATTTCGCATCCGGCTGTTTACAAGAGCCACCAAAATTATCTAAAGTACTGAAAGAAGAAGTGGAAGCGGGGAATAACGCGGCGATAAAGATGATTGAATTACTTCTGAAGATACACATACACGGAATCACGGGTTTCACGCAATATGAACTCGTAAAAGCAGATATATCCGATATGTTTTCGCCTGCGGTCTTTCAGTCCTTAGAGAGCAAATTTATCGCCGAGAATGTCTGTGTTTATGGACAAAGAAGGCCAGGGCATGAATTCCTATGGATATACCATCAAAGCGATGATGAGATAATGAATGCCACAGATATGCTAAAAGAGTTCAGAGAAAAAGAGCTCTATAAGATGCCCCTGACAAGAATGGTCGAAGGGAAAATTGGAGATTTTATACAGGAAGCAAAGAGAGAGCAAAAAGGGCAGAAAGAGGAATTTGCAGAGTGGACGCAATTCTCAGAAGCGGAAATAGATACACTTAGCGGATATTTCACCGGGTTCACCATAAATGATGACTTTCTATCCCTCTACGGAAATATGTACGTAAAAAGAGATACACTTCATCTGGTAGTTACGGATAAATTGTCGAGATACGATATTAGAGAATGGCGAGAGCAACCAGTGGTCTTCATAACCGAGGAGATGCCGAGATGGGTCGAAAGAATCAGACGCGTGTTTGAGGGTGCGTATCCTAATTTTTCGGATAGGAAACTCGCCATTGCAGTTCCGAATAAAGTTGCATACACAAACTTTAAACAGGAGCTACTTTCTACACTTCTGAGAAGATGGGGGATTGAAGAGGTATTGGAATTATAAACAGGGGTTAGCGGATTTTCAACCATACTATCCTGTCCCTTTTTCCGGGAAAAGACCACTCACGTTCTTTCGAACCGCCTCTATCTGCCCTTCTGTCTCCTTAGCCCTCTCTTCTCGTAGGAATTTCGTGTTTGTTTAGCTAACCACAAGATTACACATATTTCCACGAGAGAACAATAATTTGAATCGTTTTTTAGTACTCTATTGGCGATTATATCAGATAGTTTATTCCTCCCCTACTAACCCCCATTTCTTGTGTTAATCTTGTGAAATCTTGTGGTTTTTTCACCCTTGCTATACAAATACGGAATTTTATCCCTATTCCACTTTCCTTACGCCATTCCTCTGCGAACTCTTCGCTCACGATCTCCTCTAATATCCTCTTCATCTATTCCTTCGCA
Source organism: Candidatus Methanophagales archaeon (assembly GCA_029241965.1). Classification (GTDB taxonomy): domain Archaea; phylum Halobacteriota; class Syntropharchaeia; order Alkanophagales; family Methanospirareceae; genus QENJ01. Next base: position 7,390 of record JAPWVK010000123.1, on the reverse strand, counting down.
GATTCTGATATTACTCACAAGTTACTACATCAAAACGCCGCGATATTGGACACCGTCTGCCACACATACCACCCTGCCGTGTTATAAAATAGTCAGTATTAGCGGTATAGAGATTATACTGAGCACAGTGGTAATAAAAACGACAGAAGCAACTAAAGAAGCGTCTCTTTCGTATTTGGCTGCTAATATCATTGCCATAACGGCAGAGGGCATTGCTGCTTGTAGCAATATGATGTCTTTCACTAATCCGTCTATGGAAAATAGTTTGATTATAAAAAAAGCAACTAAAACCCCTCCAAGAATCCGGAATGCCGAAGCGACGAGCGCTATTTTTGCTGTTGTTATCTTTATCTCGGTCAGTTTATACCCGAGTACGATTAATGCTAATGGAATAGTGATCATCCCGACCATTTCAATTGGTTGGAACAGCACTTGTGGAATCTGGATTTTTAAGAGATTGACTACTAAGCCAATTAGCACTGCATAGAGTAACGGGACTTTGAAAGCTTCTTGTAGCTCGTTTTTGTGGTGTACTAAATAGATGCCAAGGCTGAAGATAACTAACGAGTTCATCATATCATAGACAACCGCTCGCGACAGACCGTCCATGCCAAATGCGAATAATGCAACGGGATAGCCCAAATAACACGTATTACCAAAGACCATAGGTAAATATAATCCTTTTTTGCACGAATTTGTTAGTTTAAAGAACAGGAAAGCTAAAAGAGTCATAAGGATGATTATTGTTAGCGCTGCTACGGCAATTGTGGTAAAATCGGTCAGGTTAATGCCACTGGTTGCAATGGAGGCGAAGATTAAACAGGGACCAGATATATAGACGATTAAATCAACTAAGGTTTGAATATCGAGTTTTTTGATTTTTCCGATAATATAACCTACTAAAATGATTGCGAATACCGGGATTACTGTTTGTACTAATACTTGCATAGAGAATAAGATTGGAGAGCGGGATTAAAAACTTGTTGTCCCATGAAAAGAAACAAACCACAGATTTTAGCACGGCAAAGTTTCTGATGCCTTTGTTTTGCTCTTCAAACGCTTCCTCTTCTATATCTACTTCTCCTATATCTACTTCTTTTATCTCTTCCTCTTCTCACTTTAGCCGCTTCCGCCAATGCGCGCTCTTTGTTAGCTTCAATCTCTTTTTCACCTTTACATTCATCACACACGAAATAAATCATCGTCTCCGCTTCGGTGCCGCAAACGCCAGCAGCTACGTCACGCAATGTCACTTCTTTTATCTGTTCCACTTCTTCCTCGGTCAAATCCCTTTTCCCGCATTCAAAACATTTATACAATGAACCAGTAAGTTCAATGCTATCAAGGTCGCCCAGAATGCGTTTGAACTCGCGGAATTCACGTGGTAGTTTCAAACCCAACGTCTCCGCGATGAGTATGCCTCGTTTGATCTTCTCTTTACACTCGTCGAGGTCGGCATTCACATATTTGGCTTGCATAGCAAACTTATTAAATTCTTTTTTGGGCACATCAAAGCCGCCAAAGCAATCTTTTATCCCCATTTTCCATTCGTCTACCAAGACAGAGATGAATTGAAGGTTGCCATTCTCCTTCTCCCTTGCAACCACAATGCTTCGACTACCCTTTGGGGTAGTCATCAGGACTTTATATATTGGCAATTCCTTATTTCCTTTCTTTTCTGTTAAACTACCAAAGTACGGACAATCGTTAGGGCATAATTGCGGGTCTCTAATTAATCCACAACATTTGGAACAGATGTAATCATCCTCCTTAACGCAAAACCGCTTGCCTTTGCGCGCATTACAAATTACGCATTTCTTCGTTTTCATTTTTTTCATTCACATCGGCAACAAACCGTAAGCCGCGAACAATGACGAGAACAAGATTGCAATCATATTCATCGCTTTAATCAATGGATTAATTGCCGGTCCCGCAGTATCTTTGAACGGATCACCTACCGTATCACCCACCACCGCAGCTTTATGTGCATCGCTTCCCTTTCCGCCCAAATAACCATCCTCTATCATCTTCTTCGCATTGTCCCAGGCGGCACCGCCATTCGACATCATCAGCGCGAGCACCAATCCAGAGACAATCACACCGATTAACAACCCACCAAGTGCAATCGCGCCAAGTAAAATACCCACAACAACCGGCACTACCACGGCAATCATCCCTGGGACTATCATCTCTCGCAACGCTGCGGATGTGACGATGTCAACGCACTTGCCGTATTCCGGTTTTGTCGTGCCTTCCCAGATACCAGGTATCTCCTTAAACTGCCTTCTTACCTCTTCCACTACTTTGAACGCACCTTTGCCCACGGCACGCATCATGACAGAGCTGAAGATGAAAGGTAATAGCCCGCCGATTAACAAGCCTATGAGTACGAGCGGATTGAAAAGACTAAATTCTTCAGCGGGAACTCCGACTTTATGCAAATAATCAGAGAAAAGAGCCAATGCTGCAATCGCTGCGGATGCAACTGCATAACCCTTTGTTACTGCTTTTGTTGTGTTACCAACGGCATCGAGTTTGTCGGTTGTGTCTCTAACTTCCGGCGGCAAGTCCGCCATTTCTGCAATCCCACCCGCATTATCTGTAATCGGACCGTAAGAATCGAGTGCAACGATAATACCGGTAGTCGAGAGCATAGCCACGGCAGTTATAGCAATCCCGTACAATCCGGCAATATTCGCACCTGTAACTAAGAACGGCACCAAATACGCAACCAGTATCCCGCCACATATAATTATCACTGGCCAGCCTGTGGACATCATCCCAACTGCAAGACCTGCAATCAGATTGGTGCCAGCACCAGTCTTGCTCGCGTCTGCAATTGAACGCACAGGTGAATGCATCTGCGTGTAATATTCGGTGACGATGACCATGAGCGCCATTATTATTATACCGATGACCGCGGAGATGAATATCGAAGTGCCGGCTGAGTCTGTTCCGATTAATACCATTGTTACAGGATAAAACAGAATTATGCTGAGTACTGCTGCGGTAACCACGCCCTTGTATAACGTGCCCATAATGTTCTCACGCTCGCCCATCCTCACGGCGAAGATTGCTATTATGGACGCAAAGATGGCAACCGCACCTAAAATCAAAGGATATTCAATGAGCGCTAAACCGGAGGAAATGCCAGGAAAGACAGTTGTTAGTGAGGCATCGCCTGCAATCAAACCCCCGATTAACATTGCTGCGATTGCAGTAACCACATAAGTTTCAAATAAGTCGGCACCCATGCCAGCGCAGTCGCCCACATTGTCACCCACGTTATCCGCAATTACACCCGCATTTCTCGGATCGTCCTCGGGGATTCCCACTTCCACCTTGCCCACCAGGTCAGCGCCGACATCCGCGGCTTTTGTGTAGATTCCGCCACCAATCCGTGCGAATAACGAAATCAGGGAAGCGCCGAAGCCATAACCCACTACGAGATCCACGGCATGCGTGTCCCCACCGAAAATCATATAAAACATACTTGTTCCGAGCAACGCAAGCCCAACAACTGCAAGACCTGTGACCGCACCGCCTCGGAACGCGACCGCAAGTGCCTTACGCACACCGGATGATGCTGCGTGTGCAACCCGGACATTAGCTCTTGTCGAGACGAACATCCCGATATAACCCGCAGCGGCGGAACACACGGCACCCGCTAAGAAACCAACTGCAATCCTGCCGGAATCAAGATATCCACCGTCAAATGCGTGCGAAAGTGCAACGAATAATATCAATGCGATTATACACGCAACGACCGCAACGGTCTTGTATTGGCGGTTCAGATATGCAGATGCACCCTCTTGAATAGCACCAGAGATTTCATTCATCTTAGCACTGCCGGATTCCTGTTTGAGCGTATACGATGCGAATAACGCCGCGAACATCAAGCTCACGAGCCCTGCAACTGGTGCTAACCACAGCAAGTCCATTTTTATTTCCTATCTCCTCTGTTTTCTCAACGCCTTTATATTTGCCCTCTTAATGCTTTTTTCTTCCTTTTATCTTATAGTGACTGTCCCACAATTTACTTTTATTAGCACTAATACGTGCTATATTACTTAAACCTTTACTAAAAGAAATTGAAAAATCATATATTCTATTACCCCCATCTACAAGCCTACAAATGTGGTCTTCTCCGATTAGGTCCGCTATAGTCGAGGGAAATGGCCAATTTTGGTTGCAGAGTCTTTTTATGAATGCCATAAGGATAATATGTGGTTGAAAGTACATAAAATTAGCGGGTAGCTGTCTAATTATGGGGCAGCCTCTTAAGTGAGGGGTATGGGGACTTCTTGGTAAAAGGTGATAAAAATTGTATAATAAAATAATAACGGCAATAAGGGAAGAGGAAGAATCCTAACCTGTACCTATGATGGATACACCAGTTGGTACGGCAGTATCATTACCAAAGTCGTTGTTGACTCCGCAGAAAAGGTAGCCGAAAGCAAAGAGGAGAACAATGAAGTTAGAAAGACGATCGGTGTGAGCCGTAAGTCATAACTCGACATCCACACCTACACCAACACCAGTACCGAGATTTGAAGTAATCTTTGCAATCGGTATGATTGTTGGGAGTAGCACATCTGGTGAGAAGAATAAAACAGACATATAACCAACAGCTTCGCGGTGGCATGGTTGGAGCTAAAATTCCAACAGGTTATTTGCTGGCAAGCTCTTAGTGCAATATGTCGGAGGACACTACAACTACCAATCTACCCTCAATTTCAATTCGTATTTCTCTGTTATAATATTATCTTCCGCATCACCAAATTCTATCGCCTTTGCATGTAACGTAGCTTTTAAATCGTCACATGTACCCTCTAACTGCTTTTCCGTCGCGTTATCGCAGTTTATTAGTATTCTACTTACCTCCGAATTAAGAGCCTTCTTGTTTAGCGTCTTGTATTTCCGCACTGCTGAAATCACATCCTCTGCTTTATCGCCCATCTCTTCCGCCTCTTCGTCAATCGTGTCCTCATCCATCTCCGGCCATTTTGAGATATGTATGCTCTTACAGTTCTCTTTCTCCGCGAAATAAGCATGGTATATCTCTTCCGTAATATGCGGCATTATGGGCGCCATCATCTTCAGCATCGCTTGTAATGCAACGTAAAGTGTATATTGCGCACTTCTCTTCGCTTCTTCGCCACGCTCCGGATTATACAGCCGGTCTTTCACTATCTCCAAGTACACATCGCAGAAAGTATGCCAGAAGAAATTCTCTATGACTTTCTTAACAGTTGAAAATTCATAGTCATTGAAACTCGCAGTGCACTCTCCTATCACTCTATTTAATTTAGAAAGCAGCCATCTATCCGCGACTTCCAAACAGTTATACTTCAAATCATAGCCATCTAAATGGAGTAACGTAAATTTCGACGCATTCCACAATTTATTTATCATTTTCACGCCGCGTCTTATCTCTTTCTCTTCGTATGGCAGATCTTCTCCAAGCTTTGCTGAACAAGCCCAGAACCGTAAAGCATCGGCGGAATACCGCTCGATTGTCGCTTTGGGTTTTATTATGTTCCCTTTGCTCTTGCTCATCTTCTCCCGCTTCGGGTCAAGCACGAACCCGTTAATTATGACATCTTTCCAGGGGACTTTGTTCTCATGCAGTAGCCCCTTTACCACGGTATTGAAAAGCCAGAAAGTGATAATATCATGACCATTGCTCCGCAACGACATCGGATAGAGTTTATTGAAAAACGCATCATCTTCTTTCCATCTTGTCGCAATCTGAGGCGTTAATGATGAGGTTGCCCACGTGTCTAACACATCCTGTTCCGGTTTGAATCTATCGCAGCCGCATTTCGGACATTTGTCAATTGGTGGTGTAGCTTCCGAAGGGTCCACAGGCAAATCTTTATCGTCTGCTACCACTACGTAATCGCATTCTTCACAGTACCAAACGGGAAACGAAATCCCATAGTACCTTTGTCTTGAGATGCACCAGTCCCATTTTAAGCCTTTTACCCAATTATCGTATCTCGACTTCATATACGATGGATACCAGTTGAGCTGCGCACCGGCATCGAGGAACAACTCCTTCAAGTCCAGATATTTTATGAACCACTGTTTGGTCATTATATATTCTACCGCGGTGCCACATCGTTCATGCACATTCACATTATGAGAAATCTCCTCTTTTCCCTTTAGCAGCCCTTGTTCCGCTAAATCCTCTACTATTGCCTTTCTCGCTTTTTTTATGTACATCCCTGCATATTTGCCCGCTGCTTCTTTCATCCTCCCCCTTTCGTCAATAACGGAGATCCACGGCAATTTATGCGTCTTCCACCATTCTACATCCGTACTGTCGCCCGCAGTGCAACACATAACGATTCCTGTTCCGCTCTCTGGGTCCGCTTCCTCATCCTCCATTATGGGCACTTCATGTCCAAATAGAGGCACTGTCGCCATCTTACCCTTATATTTCTTGTATCTTTCATCTGAGGGATGATAGAAGACAGACACGCAAGCAGGTAAGAGCTCGGGTCTCGATGTAGCAATCAGCAAATCCGCACCTTCTACTTTGAACGTTATGTCATAAAGAACAGACGACAGGGTTTTATCTTCTGTCTCTACCTGAGCGATAGCGGTGCCGCATTTCGGGCACCAGACCGTAGGTTCGTATTTCCTATAAGCTCGTCCCATCTTGTAAAGATGAATAAAACTGCGTTGTGATGTCTTTCTGCACCATTCGTCAGTCGTACGATAGGATATATCCCAATCAGGACTTATCCCCAAGCTTTTCCAATCTTCGTGCAGCCGCTTCTCCGCTATCTCGCTCTCCTTCAAGCAGAGTTCAACAAATTCCTGCCTTGACATCTCCTCTGCCAGTCGCCCCGTCTTCTTCTCAACGTAAAGCTCAGTGGCAAGCCCGTTATCGTCAAACCCGAATGGATAGAATATGCTTTTGCCTAACATTCGCTGAAATCGCATTACTGTATCTGCCTGGATGTACGCCATTGCGTGTCCTATGTGCATTTCGCCGGAAACCGTTGGCGGTGGTGTGTCTAAAGAAAAAACAGGGCTATTATTCTCTGGATTGAACTTGTAAATTCCTTTTGCTTCCCAGAATGCCTGCCATTTACTTTCTGCTTCCTTAGCGTCGTATCTTTTGGGGATGTTCATGTTTATTTCATTCTGCCGATGTATATTTATATTTATACCTTTTAAAAAGTCGTAAAGTGTTTGAATATTTCCGTATAGTAGAGATTGCTTTTGATGTAAGATCCATACCTGTTTAGAAAAAATGTGCCACCTACATTTTCAGTGAATTTACGAGGCGTGTTTCCTCTTTAAGTAACTCACTCCTGCCAATTTTCTTCAAAGTATCCGTTATCGCCTTCGTTACATTGAGGTACCATGTCTTTGT
>JAPWVK010000122.1 GCA_029241965.1 Candidatus Methanophagales archaeon | reverse complement strand
TTTTCCCATCAAGTAATAATATGCTGTATATTTAAATAGGCTAAGTATCCACTCCAACTAACGAGTTAATGCGTTACATATCACATATTGCATGAATATTGCAGGGGAAGTTCTAAAATAGGGGGGAGCTATACAAATACGAAATATTTAATAGGTCTTTAGCTTTACCATGTATTATATGTTGAAGGAGAAAGATATTGACATGGCAGCGGCACTTCTTAAGAAGACACTGCGGGAATTAGCATGACTGTATAATATATAATAAAGAAGACATAGAATAGTCAAGAGGTATAAAAAAATGGAAGTTCAAAGGGATTTTATGGCGGATATGAATTGGGGATTAGATAATTACAAAAATCTACAATTGAAGTTCAGGGACCTATGGGTTGCGATAATGAATAGAGAAGTAATTGTAGCTGGAGACGACATACGATATGTAAAGGAGAAAGCATCAAAGCTCACGGGTAAGAATAAAGAAGAAATTCCGGTGATTTTTGTTGAAAGCGGGGCGCATGTCTACTAGATTGCGAATCAGGATAAAGAAACTAATGGATCCAGAACTCGATTTGAAATTGGATTATGGGGAGCTGATAAGATTATCAATCCTGATCGGATTTAAGATGGAAGATGGTTGGAGTGAATTATACGAAGCTATAATTGATACGGGTGCGCATACATCAGTCATCCCAAGATATATTTGGGAAGAGATTTGTGTAGAAGAAAAGGTAGATCATTCAGTTCAGGGAATTGTACCTAAGAAGGAGTGCAGTTTGCCAGTAAAAGTGAGTATTATTAGAGGCTTATTGTTTGATGACGAGCTGAACCATACGAATGAGGTTGAATTCTATGCATATTGCGCTCTCGATGATAAAGTTCCATTAATTCTTGGGTTCAAAGGTTTACTCGATAGGTTTGCAATATATTTTAAGATTGGAGCAGGAATAGCATATTTGGAGGAATAAAAAGAGATACAGGATTTACTGCCAAAGGACGTTTTGAAAAAAACGGAGGAATTGACATGAGTTTGAAAATGTTGATATGGAAGGCACACTCTCCGACACCGTCACCCCCGCCCCCTGACTCAACAGGACTTGCAGGCGCAACCGTCACACTGGCTACCCTTGAAGGCACCGTAATAAACACCACACAAACCGACAGCACCGGCCACTACGAATTTGCTGATGTCTCACCCGGTTTTTATAACCTAACCGCCACGAAACTCGGTTACTGGCCCGATTCCGACCCAGTCACCGTAACTGCTGACACACCAAAAACCGCGGACATATTGCTGTGTATGATATACGATTTTAATACAAATAGCGGACCCGCAGATGCCGGCGACTTAGTAATGATGGAAGACGCAACAGTAAACACAACCCTACGGGACAGGACATACGACCTGAATAACAACGGTGAATTGGCAGATGCAAGCGACTTAGCGATGCTGAAAGACGCTTCTGTGGCGGGTGTGGAAGGATGGGAGTACGTGGTTGAGAGGACTTTCTCCTTTTCTTCCCTTTCTCTTTTCCATTTTCCCTCCTTTAAGAAGTCACCTAAACATATAAGTACAGCAGCCGTGTCCAAATAGTTAATGCACCTTTCCACGAAGCAGATATTTTGTATTTGTTCATAGTCCACAGCGTAACACAAAAAGAAATAAAAAATTATTTGCCGCATCTCCGCGCTCTCAGTGAGCCCAGCAATAAATAAATCGGAACAAACAGGGTCAGATGATTTTCAATCTGATATTGTGCCCTATTAAATGATTATCTCTTTTATTTCCTGAATTACCCTTGGATTTATTGAGACTTCTATCCCATAAGCTGTTGGCTTTTGGAGAATGTAGCCTCTCTTAATGAGCTCTTTTAGTTCTTTTTTGACACGTTTTATTTCATGTGTTGGAAATCCTTTCACGGCGTTATCCTCGGATGTATGTCGTTTGCCAATATATTTATGAATAAAAAGATTTTTTAGTATCGCTTTTTGAACTCTGCTAAGCTCTTTTGTCATAGTACACATAAAAGCATATAGGATAGTTATATATAGAGACAGGGTTATCTTTCATTTCATGAACAAAGAAGAATATACAGAAGAGCGATCTGGTATTCAGGGATTGTTCACCGAGGCGATGGCTAAGGTGTTGGATTTCTTATTGACTTTTGAGGGGTTTGACTACTCTAAGGATGAGATTGCGATAAATTCCGAGATAGATTACGAGTCGCTTTATAACCTTTGGGAAAAGCTTGAATATTATGATATTGTGAAAAAGACGGAAAACACAGGAAATACTATGCTTTTCACGCTAAATACCGAATCTCCCATCGTCAAAGCACTTAAAAAGCTGCAGATTGAGGTATTATTTTACGAGGCAGATAAAATTGTACAGGAGCAGACAGAAGAAAGTATAATGTGTGAAGGTATAAAAGAAAAGGTAAAAGTGGTATAGAAATTTATATGCACATTTAAGCAGAGTCAAGATATGCACCCGCGCTTTGTCAGTAGAAGAAGTGCGAGCAGATTACGAAGCCGGTTTGAACAGCACCGCAAACTCTCTTACCGGTACCGTAGGCCCGGACTCAGCAGGAATAGCAGGCGCAAGCGTCACCTTAGCCACCTTAGAAGGCGCCGTAATAAACACCACACAAACCGACAGCTCCGGCCACTACGTGTTTAGCGATGTCTCACCCGGCTATTACAACCTAACCGTCACGAAACTCGGCTACTGGCCCGACTCCGACCCTGTCACCGTAACTGCTGAAGAACCCAACAACCGCGGACGTTATGCTGTGCATGATATATGATTTTAATACAAATAGCGGACCCGCAGATGCCGGCGACTTAGTAATGATGGAAGACGCAACAGTAAACGCAATTACACCTGACTGGACATACGACCTGAACGGAAATGGTGAACAGGCAGATGCAAGCGACTTAGCGATGCTGAAAGACGCTTCTGTGGCGGGTGTGGACGGATTGGAGTAGGTGGTTGAAGGCTCGTTTTTTTTCCCTCTTTCCCAAAAAGTATTCAAACACAAATAGGTACGTATGCGTCCCATATTCAGCCAGTGTATAGTTCCAAGGATTAATACCCCAATTCATTATAACCTGACATTTTGAGTTTTATGGGCTACAGAGGTTGTCCAACAATCCAACA
>JAPWVK010000121.1 GCA_029241965.1 Candidatus Methanophagales archaeon | reverse complement strand
TTATACGAACAACCTCTGACTTTGTCAGTTCAATGTCTTTTGAGTTACTCGCGATGTATTCCATGCGCTCTGCAATACTCGCATCTACCCTTGTTAGTATTACTTTATCCTTTTTCATTAGTTGTTACATTGTAACAGGTGCTATATAAGCTTTTTGGAATCAAATCTGACAAAAATATACCTCTGGAAACTACCTTGGTTTTGGAGTTCATTGTACATAAACTGCCTTCTATTTAAGACACGGATTAAGACGGATTTACGCGGATTTAATTACGTTTATCATCTATGTTAATCGGCGTTAATCTGTGTCAATAATTAATTTTAGTTGGATATTATACTTTCTTGTTGTTGCCTATTAATCAACATTCCGCACATTTTGATATAACCTATCAGCAAAATCAATTTTATAGAACGGATTGCGAGATGCTACATGCGTAAATGGAAATTAAGATATAAACGCTCTTTACACTCGGTGCCTGTCAGGTTATATATGCTCAAAAGTTCTTATGATATTGTGCATGTTAAATACAATCCAAAGATGCTTCAATGGCGGAAAAGTATTATACACGCGACATGCAAGGGATGAAATGCGAACAGAACCCTTTGGTAAGATTAGAGCGGAGGAGGTGCTTGAAGCTGTTATGACAGGGGCACTTATCGAAAGATATGAAAATGATAAGCCTTATCCAAGCATGTTAATTTACGGAACTACACATGCAGAAAGACCGTTACATCTTGTTTGCGCATATTCACGCGAAGAAGACCTGGCGATAATAGTTACCGCTTATCAACCGGACTTAAACTTATGGATAGATTATAGGAGGAGAAGATGAGGTGTGTTATTTGCGAAGGTCTGGAAATCGAGGAAAAGGAAGTAGAAGAGGAGATTAAAATTGGGAATGATATAGTCCTTGTGCCGGTTAAGGTAAAGGTCTGTATGAGTTGCGGCGAGCGGTATTATGATATAGAAACGATGAGGATGCTTGAAGAGGTGGAAGATAAGATAGAGAAAAAGCAATTGAGATTCGAGCTAATAGGGAAAGTTTTGAAAGTGGCAGGAGTTTAAAGCGAGTGATTGAATCTTTGGGATTTTATATTAGCTTATAGCCTATTAAATATCTATCTCCCCCACTAATTTACCCCTTTCCAGCACTATACCTTTATCACATATCTTCCTCGTCCATTCCAACGAATGAGACGATATTAACAGCGTCTTTCCGTGCTGGCTTTTCAGATAGCTCACGAGCAGGTCACATGTATTCATGTCCAATCCGGAGAACGGCTCATCAAGTAATATCAAGCCGGGATCATGGAGTAACGCCCGGACGATGTCCGCTCTTTTTCTCAAGCCATGCGATAAGTTCTTCACCTGCACGTTATACCAGCGGTTCATGCCTAAAAACTCAATAGTATCGAGGAAAGCCTCTTCTTTTACGCCAAACATCTTCGCATAGAACAGCAAATTCTCACGGACTGTTAGTTCGTCATACAGGAAACTATCATGCGTTACTAATCCTATATTTCTTCTTATTTCGCCACCGTCTTTGAATGCGTCCTTGCCGAATATCTTCACCGTGCCCGAAGTAGGCGAGATATGCGTAGCGATTATCCGCAGTAACGTGGTCTTTCCCGCGCCATTGTGCCCTGAAAAACCCATAAAAACGCCTGAGTCTATATTCAATGACACTGATTTCAACGCCTGCAAGTAGCCATATCGCTTTGATACTTCATGGATTTCCACGGCTATGGCGTTGTTTGACATTTGGCATCTCCTATAAGCGAGTCTTACACAGCATTAAACACTTTATGTGGCTAAGGCATATTAAAGAATATGATGATCATGGATTGCTGCGTCTATCATATTACTCCAAGGCCATAATAAAAACCTTATTAACCCATAATGTTTAACATAATCAAGATTGAGGAAAAAGGACGGGGGAAGATATATCACATAAGAATTAATAATGAGGATATTTAGCTAATGATAGCCGGGCATGCGATAGATAGGAGCGAGATGTGGAGGGTAGATGCGGATAGTGTGATTAAGGCATTGATATATCCTGAAGAGGTTGTTATCGGTCATCGTAGCAGATACATTGCCTATAAAAGAGGAGGAACGTATGCAGATAAAATATTCGCCTGATGCTGACGTTCTATTGGTAAAATTGAGGGAAGGAAAACTCGTTGATTCGGTAGATGTTGCAGAAGGGTTGATTGCCCATTATGGAAAGGACGGCAGCGTGCTTGAAATAGAGATACTGGATGCGTCAACGGTGGTGGAACTGAAGAATTTGAGTTTCTCTCGGGAAGGCATGCTTACGGGTCACCAAATAGTTGGTGTAGATGTATAAAAGAAGGAGAAAAAGATATGGGTAAAAGTATGAAACGAAATATTCTTCTTATAATAGCAGTAGCAATGTGCATAGTCGCATCTTATGCGGCTTATGATTCCGCAGTACAAGCCGAACGGCCGGATATTTACTTCTTATATCTACATGTGCCTGCTATCATGGTTTGCTACACTGCTTTTTCGCTTTCTCTCATCTCAAGCATCGCCTTCTTAACTAAAAGGAAGTATATTTACGATAGAACGGCAGAGGTATCGGCTATGTTAGGGCTGGTTTACGGCGCCGTAGCGTTAATAGCCGGTGCGGTATGGGCAAAACAGACATGGGGCGCGTACTGGACCTGGAACCCAAAGCAAACAATCACACTTATCTTATGGATTGCCTACATGGGCTATGTATCCATAAAACTTTCCATAGGCAATATAGAGAAGCGAGCTTTAGTAGGCGCCGTGTATAATATCTTAGCTTTTTCCCTCGTGCCACTGAATTATTTATCGGCAACGTTATGGTGGTCGCCACACTCTACGATGTCTGAAGTCACCATGAGTCCTCCAATAGTTGAAGCTTTAGTACTGAATCTCGTAGCTGCTTCTCTATTCTTCATTTATCTCATGATAACAGCATCTGACGTCAAGACTTTAGAAGAGCGAGTAAACATATTATTATACGAAAAAGGAGATATATAAAATATGATGTATGAAATATTAGTCGTTTCTATCATTTACTGGCTGTCGCTTTTAGCGATTTTTATATGGCTTAACCGTAGGGTAACGGCACTTAAGGAGCGAATAGCGTTTCTGGAAGCAGGGCGTGAAGAAAAAGGAGGCGGTAAAGGAAAGAGATGAAAATAAAAAGCGTCCATATTGTCGTGATCGTGCTGGTAATTATAGCCGCTATTCTTGCTTATGAATCTTTTTCATCAGATATCTGCCCCTATTTGAGAGTCTCGGATATTACTAAAGATAGTACGCATGTAGGCAAAAAGGTAAAAGTTTTAGGCAATGCAACAAATATATCTACGGGTTGGAGCGAAGAGGGCTTAGATTTTGGGCTTACTGATGGAGAAGCTACGATTGCAGTTACGTATACGGGAAGCTTGGCTCAAAATCCTAGGGAGGGTCAAGAAGTAGGCGTTATCGGTGTGCAGGATGCGCATGATCACGTGACCGCAGAACAACTGGATATTAAATGCGCGTCAAAGTATGAGTAAAGACTCCACATTTGTGTACACACAAACACTAAGCCAAAAATACCCGAACCGTACCTATTTCGTAATTGATGGTATGTTTTAAGTTCGCCGCTATAAAAGCATAATCGGTGTTTAGCTAACCTGAAGATTACAAAACACTTTTTCTTTACAACCTTTTACGAAAAGTTTTATCAACGAACTTTTAGAAAAAATTGACTGCAAATGGTTCACATTACACTCTTCATAGCGTTAGTATCCTGGCAGTTAATCTGAAAGGGTTTCTCAGATTTTCACACGTTGTCCCGCGAGTTTAACACGCGGGCGTTACCATCCGCACATTTCACAGTAGGATTACCTGAATAGCCATAATGGCAATCGGTGATGCCGCTTCTTGTCAACAATCGTGGTTTTTTATTTCCTTAATACAAGTATTACAGTGAAGCAATGCGAATCATAGCTATAACAGGCGGAATAGCAAGCGGCAAGACGCTCGTGTTTAATCAGTTTATGAACCTCGGCGCTTACGGTATAGACTTCGATGTGTTGAGCCGAGAGGTTGTAATACCATGTTCGAAGGCGTGGTGGAAGATAGTGAACCACTTTGGTAAAGATATATTGAAGACTGATTTGGAGATAGACCGTAAGAAACTCCGTGACATCGTATTCAACGATTCCGAGAAGCGCAAGAATTTAGAAGATATAATACACCCGGAAGTGCGAAAGCAGTGTCAGGATAGATTAGCAGCTATAAGCAAGATAGCGCCGAACGCTCTTGTCGTTATTGACATCCCATTGTTAATAGAAATCGGTATGCAAAACGAATTTGACACCGTAATTGTTGTTTACCTCAGCGAAGAGACGCAGATAAGAAGGGTGATGGCACGAGAAGGTGTAGCGGAGGAAGAGGCAAAGAAACTGATTGGATTACAAATGCCGCTTAGCGAGAAGTTGAAGTTTGCCGGCATCGTCATAAATAATGGCGGCACGATTGCGGAAACCGAGGAGCATGTTAGAGATGTGTTTTTTTCGCTATCTCGTGGCTGAAACCCCAAATGTGTATTTAACGATATGAAAAACCTTTTTCGAGTCTATTGCCATAGATGAATATTGTGCATCGGCTGGCCAGCGCTACCCGAAAGAGGTCTGACGGGACAGGACCAAGAGGCTATCAATATGCCCCTTTGAGTGCGAATGGCTGCCGCATAGAGCCAAAGCATAGGCGGCAACCACCATGAGGCATATAGAATTAGATTTTGAATAGACAGGGGTTGTCCGTAACCATACCGTTAACGCCGAGTTCAAGCGCTTTTTCAACATTTTCTACCGCATTTATGGTTTAGTGTTAGACCTCTATTCCCTTTTTAGCTCAACAACCAATTCAAATCCAGGATTTTTACGAGCGAAAGCGCTTCGGATAAAATTGGAATCTTCTCTCCTTTTCCCGCATCACGAGTTCTTAACTGCTCAAACGTTGTCGCACAGACTTTTCCCGTACCTGTTGTTGTTCTCTCCGGGGTACCATCAAGAATCACCACGATTTTGTGGTCTATTGTCATCCGGAGGTCCATTTATACCGCAACGGCACCACACAAAAAAGCCTTCTTTAATGCTCTGAGCGTATTCCCTGGCTCTTAAGGTCTTGCCCCGCGATGTGCTATTATATTCACTCGAATTATAGAGTTTTCTTTACTGAAGTTTTACTAATAAACATGGGCATAACGAAAAAAGTGTGGATAGACTACAGAGATAAGATAGAACTGAAGGAACCGATAGCAATAGTAGGCACGTCTGGACTAAGATCAGTCGGCAAACTCGTGGTTGACGAGCTAGTAGAAAAAATGCGTCCGCGATTATTTGCAGAACTATATTCTTACGGGTTCCCTAGTGTATATTATGGCCCTTCTTATCTCGGTGCTCCCTGCGGTGCGGGAGTGAAAATAGAGGAGGGCGGTGTGACGGAACTCCCAAGTGTGAAGTTTTATGCTATTGAAAACCTGAAGCAAGACATTATAATCGTGAGTGGTTACCAGGCTTATGATCCCCTCAATCAGTATGCAGTAGCGGAGAAAGCCTCGGATTTATTTAAGGCTTATCACGTAAAAAAGGTAATTGCGTTGGGTGCGCAGGTAATAGAGGAAGGGATAAGATGCTGTGCCACCGATTTGGAATTACTGGAGGAGATGCACAAATTTGGGGTTGAAAGAACAAACGTAGATAGATTTTTAGGTTTTTCCGGGCTTGTAGTTGCAATGGGGCGGGCTAAGGGGCTGAAAGGGGTTTGTTTATTCGCAAGTACTACCCAAAATTTGCAAAACTCTGAATACCCCGATTATAATGCAGTGACAGAACTGTTGGAAAAGGTGAGTGAGGTTGTAGAATTTGAGATTGATACTTCCGATTTAAAAAAGAGACTAAGCAAGGAGAAACAGCAGATGGATGCGACAGGAATATTAAACGAGCAACAGGAAAATGAAGAAACGAGGGAACAGGAGAGCGACTATTTAAGAGGTTATGTGTGAAACGGCTGGTGTTGCTGTTGACGCTGGAGTTAAGGCAGAACAGAGGAATTATGACGCGGCATGTAAAGAGATAGCAGATGCCGTGGTGGAACGAGGATTAACTGAAGCGGATAGCATAAATAAACTAAAAAAGGAGATAAGCGCGAAGTACGGACTGCGTAACGTTCCGAGGAATTCTGATGTGCTGAAATTAAACAGGATTGAATTAAAAGAGATATTGAAGCGTAAGAGAATGCGAACGGCTTCGGGTGTTGCTCCCGTTGCGGTGATGACCTCTCCCTATCCCTGCCCGCATGGCAAGTGTATAATGTGCCCCGGCGGTCCTTTATCTGATTTCGAGTCGCCGCAGAGTTACGTGGGTAGGGAACCAGCAGCTATCAGAGCGGCTCAAAATGATTTCGAGCCATACGATCAAGTACGATCAAGGCTACATCAACTGGAGGAGATAGGGCACGAATTCGAGAAAGTTGAGTTGATACTAATGGGTGGCACGCTAACTGCAAGACCGCTGGATTATCAGAGCTGGTTCGTGAAACAGTGTTTGGCGGCGATGACGGACTTTGGAGCAGAAAGAGGGCGCGATATAAGAAACACGGGCATCACCTTTGAGACGCGACCCGATTATGCGACGGGGAAAGAAATAGACCAGATGCTGGAGATGGGCGCAACGAAAATCGAGTTGGGAGTGCAGAATGTCAACAATAGCATTCTGGAGGGTATAGACAGGGGACATTCGGTTGAAGATTCCATAGAGGCGAATAGGAAAGCGCGCGACAGTGCACTGAAGGTAGGCTTTCATATGATGCCTGGCTTGCCTGGCTCTACACCAGAAGAGGATAAAAAGATGTTTGAACGTATCTTCCACGATTCAAACTTCAAGCCGGATTATCTGAAGATATATCCCACGCTGGTGGTAAAAGGTACGAAATTGTACGATATGTGGAAACGGGGTGAGTATGAGCCGATACGTGAGGAAGAGGCGATTGATATAATCGCTTATGCGAAAAGAATAATCCCGAAGTGGGTAAGGATACAAAGGATACAGCGAGATATTCCTTCTCAGTGCATAGAAGCTGGCGTGAAGAAGAGCAATTTAAGGCAGTTAGTGAATGCAAGGCTGCATGAGGATGGGTATAAATGTCGGTGCATACGCTGCAGGGAGGCGGGACTCTCTCGGTTGACAGGTCGAGTTGCAGACGATAGCAATATAAAGTTGGTATACGAGCGGTATGAGGCATGTGGCGGTACGGAATATTTCCTCTCTTTTGAAGATGTGGAGAACGATATTTTAATCGCACTTTTGAGGTTAAGGTTTCCATGCGAGCCACACAGAAAAGAGTTGAAGCACGCTGCGCTGGTTCGTGATTTGCATGCGTATGGCGATTTGGTTGGTTTGGGCGAAAGGAAAGAAAATAGCTGGCAGCACCGCGGCTATGGAGCACGGTTGTTGAAACATGCGGAGGAGATAGCGGTTGATACGGGCTACCGGAAAATCGCGGTGATGAGCGGTATTGGCGTGCGAGAATATTATGCGAGGGTTGGCTACGAGCGAGAAGGACAGTATATGGTGAAATGGCTTTGTTAAATGCTTCTTTCCCGAAGTAAAGGGTTATCAAAAATAACAAAAAATAAAAGCAGGGGACTAGTATCCTCCATTTTTCTTCTCGTCGTCTGTGTTTGTCGGTACAGCTTATTGTGACTAACTACGCTGGTGTATGGAACACTGGCCACTGTCTGGGTATGCCTACTGATGGTATCTGCGATTGGTATGTCATCGACTTGGAGAACTTCCACATACCGCTTGCTGTGATCACATCACTGTATGTCATCGTTCCTGCTTTTGGATATGGTCCAAGTGTATTATTAGTACAAGTCCGCCCCTCTGTTGAACTCACCTTCATGCCTGCAGATACTGTACCCACACCATAAGGCCCTTCAGTATGTGCATCATCTGCCCAGTAGCCCCTCACATCGTTGCCTCGCGCATCTATTTCATAGTGCAACCTTGGTGATTCCGTTACCGTTATGCTGGTTTTGGTCGAAGCGGACACAAGAGTTACTCGTGACTGTTGACTACCGGCAGCTACTTCCGTGCAAGATGCCGGTATGCACTGACCTTGCTGGAATGGGCAAAGACCGCCTATATCATTTAGGCCATTATCATTCCCTTCGAAGACTCTACTCATGCCCACATTCTCGGTGGCATCCAACCAGGCTGTCAAGCTGTTATTGTTTGCTATATATCCTATCCTTTTTTCATCAGCAAGATTAGGTGCGCTTGTGGCATCGGCAACGAATGTATTAGTGTACCAAGTGAAACCATCAACCGCAGCTAAGGACGCTTCGTATTTGATTTCCCCGACTCGCTCTTCATCGCCGAGGCTGTTATTAATATCCTCACTACTCAGCGTCAAATGATATGCCACACTTTCCGTTAACGTGCCATGGGACTCAATATCTGTTACGGTTGTAATCTTCGCGGTTTCACATGGGACTATTGAACTTGGTCCAGGTGCGGGATCCCGATCTGCTGTAGCGACTGCGATAAAAGCAATTGTGAACACTACTGCTATAATAGTAACTATACCTACTACTTTATGTATCGCCATTTTGCCCTGTTCCCTTCTATATTTATACCCTATTTTTTTTGTGTCTTTCTTCGGCATAGAAGCAGCCACTAACTGGCATTATAAACATAAATGAAGCGGCAAATATATAGGCGCATATCACGGCTACTCCGCGTATCTTATTTGACATATCATCCTTTCCCCTTCTGAAGCGTTGATAATCAATGAACATATCGAGGGATACTATAATAAAGATTTGGTAACAACAATTTTGCGGAATGGCCTAAAACAATTTTTGGGTAATGAAATTATAGACATCATGCCCAAAATATCAGAGGTGGATAAGCTTTTGTAAAAAATGCATTTGTATAGCGAGATTAAAAAACCACGAGATTTCACTAGATTAGCACAAGATCTTGGGTTAACATCGGATAAAAGAGCCAATAGAGTACCAATAAAGTACTTAAGTCTGATCTATAGTATTGTCTTCTCGTGAAAATCTGTGCAATCTGGTGGTTTACTAAACAATTACAAAAAAATAAAAGCCGGGGAATAGTATCCCCCATTTTTCTTCTCGTCTGTGTTTTGTCGGTATAGCTTATTGTGACTACGCTGGCGTATGGAACACTGGATATTGCCTGGGTATGCCTACTGATGGTATCTGAGACTGGTAGGTCATTGACTTGGAGAACTTCCACATACCGCTTGCTGTGGTCATCTCGTCGTATGACAGTGTCCCTGCTTTTGGATATGGTCCAAGACCACCAGTACAAGTTCGTCCCTCGTTTGCGCTTACTTTCATGCCTGCAGATACTGTACCAACACCATAAGGTCCTTCAGTATGTGCATCATTTGCCCAGTATCCCCATACATCGTTGCCTCTCGCATCTATTTCATGGTGTAACCGTGGTGACTCCGTTGCCGTTACGCTGGTTTTGGTTGAAGCAGACACAAGAGTTACTCGTGACAGTTGACTACCGGCAGCTACTTCCGTGCAAGATGCCGGTATGCACTGACCTTGCTGGAATGGGCAAAGGCCACCTATATCATTTATGCCATTATCATCCCCTTCGGATACGATAGTCATGCCCACGTTCTCTGTGGAATCCAACCAGGCTATCAAGCTGTCATTGTCTGCCCTATATCCTATCCTTCTTTCAACAGCAAGATTAGGTGCGCTTGAGCCATCTGCAGCGAAATCATTAGTGTACTGGATAAATCCATCAACCGCATTCAAGGTAGACTCATATTGGATTTCTCCTATTCGCTCTTCATCTTCAAGGCTGCCATTGTGATCTGTTGTACTCCATGTCGTATGATATGACACACTATCCGTTACCGTGCCATAGCACTCAATATCTGTTACGGTTGTAATCCCCGTAGTGCTATTCGGAGCTGGTACTGGAGGAGCTGCCGTAGCGACAGCAACAAGCGCAACTGTGAGCGCCACTGCGATAGTAACTATACCTACTACTTTCTGTATCGCCATTTTTACCTTTTTATCTCCCATCTTCTCTGTGCCTATCGCGATTACTCCGAGTATATTATCGGATATCGTCCCTCTTTCCCCTTGTGGGGCGTGGATAAATAATAAACATAGTAAGGGGCTATATAAAGGTATAGTATATGTACGGTGCCGTGTTGCACAATATCCCCGCACTAACTATCGCCATAATCGGACAAAACACAATGTTAGAAGTCAATGAATTAACAAACGTAACGTGTTTAAAATAGCGATAAACCGTTTTATCGCCCTGTTTTTACATTTATCTACTCGGATGAATCTCTTTATTTGCTTCAAACATACGAACCAAAGGTTTAGATAAATGCCTCCTTGCAACCGGAGGGGCTTCATATAAGCCCTCTTCTAATACTCGGTCAACAGTAACCACTGCCTTATCCGCACGATAAGTCCCGCAGCGTTTACATCTATAACCCTGCAAACGTCCCGCAGATTCCATACTTCGTCCACAGTTATCACATCTGGGATTTCTCTCTTCCGCGTGGTTTAATTCCCTTAGCTCTATCTTCTCGAGGTTTAACGTTTCATTCTTCTGTGAGCCGTAAACTCTAACTGCATCTCCAACTCGTAGTTTCCTTATAATAGTGCGAAACCCTTTTGTCGGCTCGTAGGCAATGCACTCAATAGTCCCAGAGTCTGATAGCGAGATAGAAAACACCACATGTCCCCCTTCTATAGTCCGCGGATTGGAACAGACCATCCCGTCCAGGACATAAGAATGGTAATCCTGCATCTTTTCTTTTGTTGCCACGTCAAGCGGTATCAAATGAAAATCCGTGCCCTGATTTGTTATGAACAGCATTTTTCGCTCCTCGGGTTCTGCGTGTATAAGTCCATAAGCTTTGTATATGGCATCCACGCTGTCGCCCCTTATCCCAAAAAGGACAGGGCAGGGAGAATGTGGTGCAAAGACAATTTTGTTATTCGCAGCATCTACGGTATCCCAGGTTAAAGGATAAGTAGCCGTATCTGCGTCCCACACGCTCGTTTCGTCTATCACCCTTGCTTTACCGCGGTTGTCTTTTTTTCGGTATGCTATAAGCTCATAAGTGCTGTCATAATAATCGGGCTTGTTTCTTTGCAGCACAAAAAACGAAACGGCAGCTAACGCGCCTATTAACCCACGTTTATTCTTCAAGCCGAAATAATCGAGTCGCAAATCCGAGATAATTGCATAAGCGTCTTCTAATGTCAACACTTCTCGGACTGCGGTTTCATAGAAGTACTTTAATCGCTCTTCGTCCTTAACACTAATCGTATTTAAAACGCGGTCACCGATGAAAACAACTCCAGGATTCGTCCCCTCTTCATTTAATTCCGATAACTCACTTACCTGCGCTTTTACTACTTCTTTGACTTCTTCTTCTTCTTCTTCTTCTTCTTCTTCTTCTTCTTCTATGCTTATCTCAAAAGATACTGCTCCGTTACCTCTTGTTTTAAATGGAATGCATGGATTCAGCCGTACCAATCGTGGTGTGGAAACTTCTCCGTAATTTTTAAGCTCGTCCACTAAAACGGCACATAAGTATGTGGTACACATCCCTTTTCTCGAATCGGTATCGTCTATTCCGACAATCATAAACCTTCCTTTATAAAGGAACGCTTTACTAAAGAAATATGAACAGAAAAGTTTAATATGTATATCAAATCACCTAACTTAATAACAGAGAGATAAAAATGAATTCGTATTACCTGACGCTGGTGCTGTACATGATCCTGATTTACTGGCTTATTGTAGTAGTTCTCGACAGGAAAGGCATTTTAGAGCGATACAACATCTCAGCAATCGGACCCATCCTGATGATAAGGACGCTACGAGGGCAGAAATTATTGGCGCGATTGGGGACTGGAGAGCTACGGGAAAAATTCTGGAGGACCTACGCCAACATTGGCACTGTTTTAGTGCTTATAGCCATGACTTTCATGTTTATTCTCATAATTTATGGTGCTTACGGAACGTTTATGATGAAGCCAGAACCGACGGAATTAAACGCGCCGAAGAACTGGCTGCTTATACCTGGATTAAACGATTTTATACCTATGTGCGCCTGGATTGGCTTTGTGGTTGCGTTAGTGGTGCATGAGCTTTCGCATGCAGTATTGAGCACCGTAGAGAAGATAAAAGTGAAGTCAATGGGGCTTTTGGTCTTAATAGTGCCGATAGGAGCATTCGCAGAGCCTGATAGTGAACAACTATTTGGAAAGAAAGAAGATGGGAAAAAGAAGAAAGAAGAGCACGAGTTAGCGCATGAACGCGATAAAGAGGTGGAAAGCGGGAAAACTAAGAAAATAGCAACGGCAGGAGAAAGAACACGCATACTCTCCGCAGGTGTAACGAGCAATTTCTGCGTGGCGCTTATTGCGTTTATTCTATTCTTCGGTATTCTATTTTCTTTTCAGCCAGTTAGCGATACGGTATTTTATGTTTATGGCGTTGCCGATGGTAGTCACGCGGAAAAATTGGGTATAGCATCTGAAACGTTTATCACAAAGATTGATGGTTCACCGGCTATGGACATAGCGGGTATGAACAATGTGCTGGAAGAACGCGAAGAGATTTCATTTACGGTACTGGATAAACAAGGAAAAGAGAGAGAGGTAACAGTAAAGGATGGTTATGAACACGAAGGAGTGGCAATAGTAAGGGTGGAAGGCGGCACACCTGCAGCTAACGCGGGTATGAATAGTGGTATGAGCATAACGAGGATGGATAACATGAGCATAACCGGCTATGGTGATTTTTTTGAGTTCATGAACCATACTTTACCCGGGCAGGAAATAGAAGTGCAAACAGACGAGGAAACACATATGGTGGTCCTGAAAGAATCGCCGTATTACGCTAACAGAGGCTATTTAGGCATTGGCATTGCCAATAACCCATTGGGTATGGCAGTAGTGGAATTTCCCACAAAGGGTTACCTGGAACACCTGCGTGGTGTACCATCTTCTCTTATGACCATTTCACCAGGGGGATGGTTGATGTTGACGATTATGCCGATTTTACCGCTTGATAGGGGTGGATTTAGTAGTTTTAATCCTCTTCTGTCCAATTTCTATGAGCCCGTAGGTGCTGCATCTTTATTTGGAGGTAGTATCTTTTTCATTGCCGACATCCTATTCTGGATAGGCTGGTTAAACTTCTACATAGGGTTGTTTAACTGCCTGCCTGCTATTCCGCTTGACGGCGGCTATGTATTCAAAGAGATGTTGAATTCAGTGTTAGGAATAGGTATGAAGGATAAAAAAAAGAAAGAATTAATTTCGATAGTAATCGTTTTTATTCTCTCAGTTGTCATCTTGTTATCCATTATTTTGATGTTAGTGGGCCCTTACACGTTCAAATTTTTTGCGACTGGATAAGTGTTTGAGCGCGAACAAGGATTGAAAAAGCAACGTGTTGGTAAAAAATAGCGATAAGAATTGAAAAATGGAGTTTGTATAGCAAGGGTGAAAAACCACAAGATTTCACACGATTAACACAACACTTTTTCTTTTTCACAAAAAGAAAAATTGTGCTAAAAGAAAAACGTAAATAAATCCTTTTGGTAACGCTTTCCTTTTTAATAAAAGGTTCCTCGTGGAAATCTGTGTAATCTTGTGGTTAGCTAAACAAACACGAAAAATGGACTATTCATGGCTATTGCCCACGGCTGTTACCCAGACCACATCTGCAACCAGATTGTGACTATCGTGAATAAGCTTAGTGATGCGGAGTACAAGTCCTAACCCAACAATCCTGCATGTTTACGGCGGATGCTGCTGCGACAGGTGATACTGGCGTCCATCTGAACTTACAATACTACCGCTGCCTTTTATTCCGCCGAGTCAACTCCTTCTCGAACTCTTCCGTGAAAAAATCGACAAAAGCACTATTATCTGTGTCGCCAACACAGTCATCCGATTCATTGGTTTTCATTACGATATAGTTCCTGATTGTCTCTGTCAGCACATGAAGTGACTTAGACAGAACAGCATGCGAGAAATCATCCAGTACTACCTTTGGGTCTCTCCCTTTTTCTATATAGCGGAGCGCCCTCTTCTTCTCATCCTCTCCCACACGAGAACCATGCTCATAAATCATTCCGATTAGCCTTTCCGCCCTCTGCCGATTCAAAATCTTCTTAAAACGTTCTACCTCTTCATCTATTATTATTTCAACTTTACCGACCTCGAAAAGCCGCTTCTTCAGGTTATCCTCACTTATCTCGTATAAACAGTCCAAATCATACAAATCTATCCCTTCTATCCCACCAACCCGCTCTTCAACATCCTTCGGGTTCGCTATGTCTATAATGAGAAGTGTATTTTCATTTTTACGGTGTTCCATTACACGTTTCATCAGATCATAATCTAAGACATAGTGGGGTGCTGATGTAGTGCTTATAGCAACATCACAACAGGATAGCCACTTCTCGTTCTCATCCAGCTTAGCAGCCCTCCCACCGATCTCTGCAGCAAGGACCTTCGCTCTTTCGTAGGTCCGATTGGCGATGAACATTGCCTTCAAGTTCTTTTCTGAAATTGCTCGTGCTACCAGTGTACCCATCTCTCCTGCACCAATTACAAGGATGCTCTTTCCTTCCAGTCCCCATGTTATGTATTCTGCGAGATCAACCGCTGCGGACCCGATAGATACAGCCCCTTCGTTTATTCTCGTTTCAGTTCTCGCTCTCTTCGCCACTTTTATCGCTTTGTCGAATGTTAGGTCCAGGAGGTCATCCAGCGTCCCCTCTCTTTTGCTATCCAGATAGTGCTTCTTTATCTGACCCAGAATCTGATCTTCACCCACTATCATCGCTTCCAGACCACAAGCGACCCGCATAAGATGCCATACGGCGTCTTCACCGGTGAATATCCCACCTTTTTTCAGTTTCTGTCTATCAACGACTTCTTCTAAAATCTCACGTGGATTTTCCGCACTGATATACGCCTCCATGCGGTTACAGGTCTTTATAACCATATAACCCATCACTCGTGGGTCTTCCGAGAATAAATCCGGCGTTAGCCGCGGTGCTACCTCTTCAAGTTCCTCTACACTACATTTCTTATGCGAGAACCATAAAGTGCCGAGTTTATGCATATTTATCACCAATAATCCTACGAATAAGTCCTTCTGCAATTTCCACCGGGGCATCAAGAGCAGCCCAGCATTCAGGGTCGCGCAAAACGCGGTTCAGTATCTCGTGCCTTCTCTCCTCTTCTTTTATCGTCTCCTTTAAATAGTCCCGGAGGCTGGCCTGAATCAGCAGCATCTTCTCCTCTTTAGCATCTATGAACTGCGAAATCGTCTCTCGCATATACTTTGCCATTGCCGGTCCTTTTCCCTCTGTAGAAATAGAAATCAAGAACCCGCCCTTATTGATGACGGAAGACATAAAAGCATCACCGTCATGCCTGTAATTAACAAGAGCATCAAACTTTGCTGCTTCATTTAAAATACGGGTGTTTAACGACTCGTCACTTGTGCATACGATAACTAAAAAAGCATCTTTCAGCAGTTTGCCTAAGTTGGAGTCCCACAAATCATACTGGAAACACTTGAGCGCCCCTTTTTCCCGCAGTTCTTCTATTCGCGGTGTAAAGTCAAGGCTGTAAACTTCTAAATCCGGCTTTCCCTCCGTTCCGTTGATGTCCAGAATCTGACGTATCTTCCTTTCTGCAACCTCACCGCCGCCAAACACCACTATTCTTTTATCTGCGACATTTACATATAAGGGAAGCATAATATGGTTTCCTTCTTTACTCTTATAAATATTCTTTCTACTATTTTTTAAAGCTTTCGCTTTTCGATAAAATAGTGACAATGATACAAATCTGTTTGCAACCAACAGAATGAAGTAGAATCCTTTAACGTAGCGAACAAGCTTCAATCTCTCCACGTTACTTCTACTTCATCGGGTCTGAAGTTAGGGTTGACCGTAGATTCCTCTATTGGCGTTGTGTTTCCGCTTTTGTACATTAGCAGTCCGAGATACGCAATCATCGTACCGTTATCGCGCAGATATTCCGTTTCGGGTACGTAAAAGCTCGCGCCTCGATCTTGACACATCGTTCGTAGCATCTGCTGTAGCCGCCGGTTCGCACCTACACCCCCTGCTAACAGCATCTCATCCTTACAGCGGTGTGCCATTGCACGTTCTGTTGTCTCTGTGAGCATAGCAAACGCAGTCTCCTGAAAGGAATAGCATATATCCTCTTTTTTGTGTTTATGCGATGTAAAAGCGTCTTTAGCCGCGGTGCTGAGCCCCGAGAAAGATAAATCCATCCCCTTCACTACGTACGGCATATAAACATATTTAGTGCCTTTGGCAGCCAGTTCCTCTATCTTGGGACCGCCAGGATGGCTCAGACCCAGATGGCGTGCGAATTTGTCCAGAGCGTTTCCTATACCAATATCAAGTGTCTCACCTAAGATTCGATACTTCCTGGAACGATATACCAATACCTGTGAGTTTGCTCCACTTACGTATAGCACCACAGGGTCTTTCACTCCGCATCTCCATCCCCCGATTTCTATATGTGCGATGCAATGGTTGACGCCAATTAAAGGTATTTTTAACGATATAGAAAGCGCTCTCGCAGCCGTGGCTACTGTTCTCAAGCAGGGACCCATGCCAGGACCTTGTGAGAATGCAATAGCGTCTATATTTTCTAATGAATAACCTTCTGCCTCAATGCCTTTTACGGCTTGCGAAACTACACTTTTTAGCTCGGATGCGTGATGCTGTGCCGCTTCTCTCGGATGGATCCCGCCATGTAAAGGCTTATAGGTTGATTCTGCATCGTATATTGCCTTTTCCTCACTGACCACCGCCGCACTGAGGTTCCATGCCGTTCCTTCGAGTCCTAATATAAGTGTCATTTGAGATTCTCCTATTTTTGGACGAGGTGGTTGACGCGCCCGGTGTATGCAACGTTGCAGAGAGCGAAGTTACGCCGAGTAGGCAGATTATATATCCGAGAATAGTATCTCCACGCATTCAACATCATCACCCCACATTTCAGAAATCGCTTTTGACGAGTACCAACCTTTCTTCTCCTCAACTCTGCCGTCCATATAATGGACTTCTATTTTGTGACCAAACATTGTGTAACCTTCATTTGGTATGTGATTTTTACATGATACATTATCCAATTGAAATTCGTTTACTTCTGCCATCTGGGCGGGTGTTAACCAGTTGTCTTGATATTTCTCCATAATTTGCTCTGCATTACAATTATCGTTGTCACATGTTTGGCAATAGTTACTGCATATAAATGCTGTGATTGCGTTAGCTCTTTTGTTCATTCTTCCGCCTCTAATGTTTACTATATATTTCTGTTTAGTTCATATAACGTATCGAGCGTATCGGAAGTTTCCCGAAGGGGAATTTGGGCGGATGCTTTAGACGAAGCCAGATACGCTCTGTTATCGAAAGTTGCATGTTCATTGACGAAGGATATTTACTATCCTATTTGATTGATCTTTTCATGTTTGAGGCGACCAACTCTGTACAGAATGATGTAACGATCTGCTGTAAATATACGATTAGGTCGCACATTACTCTTTCGCATAAGCGTTCCCGTTTCAAAATCGCTTTCATCAATTGAAACTGCGTATCTGTCTCTGATAGACTGACTGGTTATCTGGCAAAGAATCAAATCAGCTCATTTTAACCCTGCAATTACCAAAGCTGGTCGTCTTTTAGCTTGGGTTAAATCGGAGAAGGGGAAAGGAACGACTACTACATCCCCTTTCACAAATCTTTCCATGCTTCATCCTCTTCAGGCTTCAACCAATCTTTGTTAAGGGACGATTCACTTGCTATTGCCAAATCCATCTTTTGTGCCACGGCTTTTGTCTCTAAAAAGCGTATAAAATCCAGTAACTCCATAAGATATGGTTCGGGAACCTTTTCTATCTCCTTTGAGATTAATTCTTTCACTTCCATTTTTCCAGCCATCTGATTTTATTTTATAAATCTTATATTAAAAGGAATTTTCGATTACCGGTTGGCGGGTATCTGAAGTTCAAGACGACAGGCGAGGATTTGGGCGGAGCACCCGAAGGGTGCGTAGTCAGATACCCGCCTGTTATACGACGTGTCGATGGTTTTATATATCCTTCTTTTGACCCCGCAGTATTCTCATCTCTTCAAATAAAAGTGTCGGTCTTACAATCCTCATCTCCTCTTTGTTAATTCATCTGCAATCAATTCCGCCTGTTTTAACACAGTTTCTGTTGCGAGTGCCTGCATATCCGGCGGATAACCATATTGTCTTAACGTTCGTTTCACTATCACTTTTAATTTCGCTTTTACGCTTTCTTTTATCGTCCAGTCTATTGATGCGTTTTGTTTCACCTTTTCAAGTAAAACAACAGCCAATTCCCGTAACTTTTCTTTTTGCATTAATTCTCTTGCACTGTCATTATCTGCAATTGCCGTATAAAAAGCGTATTCAAATTCTGACAACCCCATTTCCTGTGGCTCTTTGTCCATCCTTTTTATCTCTTTACTGAGCTCAATCAATTCTTCAATAACTTCTGCCGCTGTAACAACCTTGTTGTGATATTTCTTGATGGAATCTTCCAGCATTTCCATTAACGATCTGCTTTGAACCAGGTTCTTTTTCACCCTGGCTTTTATTTCATCGTTGAGAAGCTTTTTTAGGACTTCCAGAGCAATGTTTTTATGTTCCATATTTTGGACTTCTAAAAGAAATTCTTCTGATAGAATGGAAATATCCGGTTTCTTAATACCTGCGGCATCGAAAACGTCTATCACTTGTTCAGTTACGAGGGCTTGATCTATAACTTGCCTGATTGCGGTTTCAATTTCTTCGTCGGTTTTGCCTGTTCCCGTGCTGTCAAACTTTACAAGTCTGGCTTTTATCGCCTGATAGAACGAGACTTCGTCCTTTACATCCATTGCCTGCTCATGCGGAATGGCTATAGAGAACTCTCTTGATAATGCGGTCACTTCATCAATGTACCGTTTCTTCCCGTTTTCAAGGCCAAGTATATGTTCCTCCGCAGCGAGTATTATTGATAGCTTTGTTGAGGTATCCGCAGTAAGATAATGTTTATATGGAAATCCATGAAACATCTGGGATACAATTTCAAGTTTCTCGTGCATCAGTTGAACCGCTTGTTCCTGAAGAACAGCAGGATCGCCTTTTCCTCCGCTGTCAGAATAGAATGATAGGGCTTCTTTCAGATCGGAGGCGATTCCGAGATAATCAACCACTAAGCCACCGGGCTTGTCTTTATAGACTCTGTTCACCCGGGCAATTGCTTGCATAAGAGTATGGCCTTTCATGGGTTTATCTATATACATCGTATGCAGCGAAGGAACATCAAAACCAGTAAGCCACATATCCCGCACAATTACCAATTTTAATTCGTCTTCTGTGTCCTTCATTCTTTCTGCAAGGGCTCGTCTCTGTTCTTTGGTGGTATGGTGTTTTGATATCTTTGGCCCGTCCGAAGATGCCGAGGTCATTACCACCTTGATGACACCCTTTTTAAGATCGTCATTGTGCCACCCTGGTTTGATTTTGATAATCTCGTCATATAGGTCGGCGGCAATCCTTCTTGACATTGCTACGATCATTCCTTTGCCTTCTAATACCTGTCTTTGCTCAAAATGGGTTACAATGTCCTGCGCAACTTGTCTTATCCGGTCTTCGCTGCCAATCAAAGCTTCAAGCTGTGTCCATTTCGCCTTGGCTTTTTGTGTCTCGGCAAGGTCTTCTTTTTCTAATTCCTCGTCCAAATCAGCTACCAGCTTTTTGCCTTCCTCACTGAGAGCGATTTTTGCCAATCTGCTTTCATAATAGATTTTTACGGTTGCGCCGTCCTCGACCGCCTGGGATATATCGTAAACATCAACGTAATTGCCAAAAACAGCGGGCGTGTTCACATCCTTTTTTTCGATGGGTGTACCGGTGAAGCCAAGATAAGTCGCATTGGGCAGGGCGTCGCGCGTATATTTCGCAAAGCCGTAAACGATCTTTTTTCCTATCACATTTCCCTGTTCGTCCCTGTCATCGATGGTTTTTGCCTTGAATCCGTACTGCGTCCGGTGAGCTTCATCGGCAATTACAATGATGTTTCGCCTGTCTGAAAGTTCCGGGTAAACGTTCCCTTCTTCGGGCTGAAACTTCTGGATGGTTGTAAATACAACTCCACCCGATGCGACATTTAAAAGCTCTTTCAAATGTTCTCTGCTTTCAGCCTGGACAGGATCCTGCCTGAGAAGTTGCTTTGACGCGGCAAATGTATCAAACAACTGGTCGTCCAGATCGTTTCTGTCGGTAATTACCAGTATGGTCGGATTGTCCAGGGCGAGAACGATTTTACCGGTGAAAAAGACCATTGATAACGATTTACCGCTTCCCTGCGTATGCCAGACCACGCCGCCTTTCCTGTCCCCTGCAGGTTGAGAATCCACCCCAACAAGACCATAGCTTGCCGGTGATTCCATCACCATAAACTCATCTGTCGTTTTGGTTTCAGAATATCCCGATGCCCGCAAGGTAGATTCTACGGCTTTATTCACAGCATAGTATTGATGATATGCAGCCAATTTTTTAATGGTCTGGATCGTTGTTACGCCTGTTTCATTATCTTCCTTTTTCGACTTGTCGAATACGATGAAATGACGTATAATATCCAGCAAGGTTCGTTTGTTGAGCATTCCTTTGATCAGCGTTTCCATCTGTCCTATCTGGGGGGATGCTACCGTTTTACCATCAGAAGATTTCCATGCCATGAAACGGCTGTAACCTGCGGAGAGCGAACCCGCCTTGGCCTCCAGGCCATCGGATACGACCATGAAGCCATTGTAAGTGAAAAGACCGGGTATTGCCTGTTTATATGTCTGCAACTGCTCGAATGCCGATTTCACGGTTACGTTCTCGTCGGCAGGATTCTTCAGTTCGATAACAACCAGGGGCAAGCCGTTCACAAAAAGGATTACATCAGGGCGCTTGTTCACGTTGTTTTCCAGGACCGTGAATTGATTGGTTACAAGAAAATCGTTATTCTGCGGATTTTTAAAATCTATCAGCCAGACCAGGTCGCCCCTGTCGGCTCCGTCCTTTTGATAGCTTATTTTTATACCATCTGTCAGCATCCTGTGAAACGCTTCGTTGTTGGCGATTAGTTCAGGAGAGTTTAGCCGTAATATCTGCTTGACGGCGTCTTCCCTAACATCTGCCGGAATGCTGGAATTGATCCTGCCAACTGCTTTTTTTAGATGCTCTATCAACAGAACATCTTCAAAGGAACTTCTTTCCGGCGTTTCGCTGTCAGGTGCAATGTCGGGAGCGTAAATGTACTGGTAGCCCTGTTTTTCAAGGAGTTCGATGGCGAATTGTTCTATGGCGGATTCGGTGATTTTATTTGTCGTCATCTTTTTGCCCCTTTAATTATCCGGCAGTATGTGCAAAATTTACACACACTGAATATTCCTGTAACTCGTTATCAGAAAAGATGTTCATCCGGTGATTAATAACAACCATACAATCTACATCGTGCAATTTCTCATTCTGAACTACCGAGAAATCCTCGGCAGTTGCCTCATCAAGTTCCTTCTCTTTGTAGATGTTTTTAAGGTGCAAAGAGATATTATTTGTAATCATAGTCACATTTACCCTCCTTAATGCGCCGTACCTCTTTGTCAAAATCGGAAATGTAATTTTTATCCTGAATTACCCGATATTCTTCGTATTCCTGCTCGGCTTTTAGATTCGCTTCCAGTGCGCTGACTTTGCCTTTATCCTGTAGTATCGGGTAGTTGGACAATTCCAGAAAACTATGGAGAAACTGAATCCAGTCTTGCATTTTCATCAGAATCTGCCGCTGTGCCCGGTTTTCTGCTAAATCAAGATAGGCGGAGACGATTCGATTCAGTTCCTTGATGTGGGCTTCGTTTAAGTAATTCTTTGCGATGGAAACATCGGATTTTAAAATCTTGCCGTCCGGAGCCTGATTCCAGTTTGTCAAACCCATATAATTTTTTGTTGCATCTGCCGAATCGTAAATAATTTCTGCGGCGGTTTTTCCGGTGATTGCCCAGTGGAGTTTGTTCTGAACCGTTGCGAAAAAATCCTTTGTTACTGGCGCGTTTTTATCATAATCGGCAGCAAGCGCGTAGATGTCGGTGATTTTCTGATAAAACCGCCGCTCACTTGCCCGGATTTCCCTGATTCGCTCAAGGAGCTCTTCGAAATAATCCCTGCCGAAAACTTGATTTCCCTGCTTGAGCCGTTCATCATCCAGGACAAAGCCCTTGATGATGTATTCTTTCAGGGTTCTGGTAGCCCAGATGCGGAATTGGGTGGCTTGGTAGGAGTTGACGCGGTAACCGACCGAGATGATGGCGTCGAGGTTGTAAAATTTTGTTTTGTATTTTTTACCATCGCTGGCAGTATGTTCCAAAATGGAACTAACTGAATCTTCCTGTAATTCACC
>JAPWVK010000120.1 GCA_029241965.1 Candidatus Methanophagales archaeon | reverse complement strand
TGAACATCATGGCAGTTGGAATAGAGTTTACAGACATCTTTGCAAAGATGAAATCAATAATGTCCTTCGTTTATGTCAAGTTTAACCGCCTAAGAAGCGGTCTCACAATCACCTTACCAACATTTTCAATCCTTCTTTTTGGATTTAAAGCAATATCTAACCTCCTTTTTCTTCTGATTTTGGATTATTTGGCAGCCACTTAACTACATTTACCCACATGAAATAGCGAAGAGCCAAATATTGCCTATAATTTGTAGGAATAACAAATGTCAAAATACAAATCTCCACACAGCGTGTGGGACTCGTGGGAATCACGAATGCAATTGTTAGCCTGCGTGGATTAATCCTAATTCGGTCTTACTTCTTCTTTAGCAGGGTTCCGAAAGTAACAATTTCCAAATGGTTACATTTATATACGGTTGTAAACAATTGATAAATATGCGTGTTATAACAGCAAGAATACCGGATGACATGTTTGAGCAGATAAAGGAGATAGAGGAAAGCGAGAAGATAGACAGAGCAGAGGCAACGAGAAAGCTACTTTTTATTGGTATAACAGAGAAGAGAAAGGAAAAAGCAATAGAACTTCTAAGGAAGCATAAAATAACATACAGAAAGGCAGCAGAGATGATGGGAGTAACGATTTATGAGCTATTGGATATAATGGAAAAAGAAGGGGTTAGTGTTGGGTATTCGATAAGGGACTTGGAAAAAGATATAGAGGAAATGAAGTGATCGCCATAGATTCTCCACCACTCATCCATCTATCAAAGATTGGAAGGCTGGATATTTTGGACAGTTATGAGTTGATTACAACGGAGTCAGTTAGAGAAGAAGTGATTATAGAAGGAAAAGCAGGGGTGAGCAGGTTAAAAGAACTTTTTAAGCGTATAGAGGTGGTTAACTTATCGGAAAAGGATATAGACACTGCATCATCTATTGCGAAGAGTGAGGGTGTGCATCAAGCAGATGCGGAGCTTTTGCTGCTTGCAAAGTGGAATAACTGCTCGCTATTGACGAATGATCGGGCATTGGTATTATTAGCAAGGAGCTTGGGAATAAAAGTATGGTGGGTTACAACTTTAATTCTAAATCTTGTGAGAGAGAAGAAGTTGAGCAAAGAAGTAGGGAAAGATATTTTGGATGACTTGATAATGAGCGGAATGAAGATAGAAACAAGTGTGTATATAAGAATCCTTAGAGAGATAGAGATGATGGGCTAAGTGTTCCGGCATTTTTGTTTGTGTGTAAACAGATGGATTTTGAATATGGATGATACCGTTGCGTTTCAATTAAATGAAAATAAGATTAGAAAAAGAAAAGATAAAATATTGCCTATATTTTGTAGGAATAACAAATGTCCGAGTACAAACTGTTCGCACAGCGCGTGGTACTCGTTGGGATCACGAATCTTATTTTTAGCCTCCGTGGGTTAATCTTTATTCCAATTTTAACAAAGACTTTAGGCGCATCGGGTTATGGAATATGGGCGCAGATAATCGTCACAATTTCTTTGGTAACCCGATAGCCATGCTTGATCTTCCTTTATGCGATGATGAGTTTCTGTGGTAATGGTGACATATTTTTATAGTATCAAATTCAACTTAATCCTGGTGATAGATATGGGGATAAGGGTAAAGGCGAGATATGAGAACGAAGTTTTGAAACCTTTGGAGAAGCTTGATTTAAAAGAAGGGGTGAATGTGGAGATAATTATAGCTGGATCTTTAGCCAAAGATTTCCGAGGAGCCTTGAAACTCGAAAATGCGGAATTAATAGAGGAGATCGCAGAAAGCGATGAACTTCTATAAACTGTCTTCTATTCCATCAAATGCGAAGGTTCTGTTTGATACGAACATATTCGTCTATTCTGCTTTAGATCATCCGGAATATGGAGAATCGTGCACGCAGGCTTTTCAAAGGGTCGAATCTAAGGAAATAAAAGGATACGTTCCTACTATTGTCCTGAACGAGTTGTTACATAGATTTATGATAGCAGAGGTTATCAAAAAAGAACTTGCAAGAAACACGAGAGAAGTTTTAAAACTTTTGAAACATGATAAAAGCATAATTCCGAGTTTGAATATTTGTTGGCAGGAGATTGACAAGATATTTGCGTCAGAATTCACAGTCCTCGAGGATATGCCAAACCTTTTTAGAAAAGCTATTCAAATTTCGAGAGAGTATTCATTACTGTCCAGCGATGCCTATATCGCTTCTTTTGCAAACGTATATGGGATAACGAACATAGCGACAAACGACACTGACTTCGAGAGCGTGAGATGGATAAAAGTTTGGAAACCTTAAAAAGCTGTTAGAGATTCTTTTTGGGATTTGGATTTTAAATATGCAAGATTAGAAAAAGAAAAGATAAAATATTACTTAGGATTCATAGGAAATAACAAATGCCCGAATACAAACTGTTCGCACAGCGCGTGGGACTCGTAGGAATTGTAAACCAATTAGTAAGCCTGAGCGGAATAATCCTACTGCCGATATTGACAAAGACGCTACCCATCGAAGAGTACGGGATATGGGTTCAGATAATAGTTACGATAACCTTAATTGCACCGATTGTAGGTTTGGGCTTGCCCTTCACGATGGTACGGTTTTTAGCAGCGGAAAAAGATAAAACGAAGATACAAGAAGGTTTTTATTCCATTGCAGTCTTCATCTTCTTCACTAGTTTGGCTGCATCTGTTCTGCTATTCATATTTTCAGAACCGTTTGCAGCAGCGTTCTTAGGCAGTAGAGCCGATTTGATGCGCGTTATTTCTGTAATTATACCAATAGAATGCCTGAACAATTTGTTCTTGAACTATTTCAGAACTTTTCAACGGATAAAAAAGTATTCGGTCTTTAATATTTTATATACCTACGGGATGGTTGCTGTGGTTGCATATTCGTTGTTATCGGGTTACGGAATCACCGGTGCTTTAATATCATTTTTGATTGCACGATTAATCGTGTTTCTGTTGATGGGTACTTTAGTAGTCACAGAAATAGGCGTAAAAATACCGGGATTCTCGCATCTAAAAGAATATCTGCGTTTTGGGTTGCCCACAGTTCCCGGTAATTTCTCGGCCGGGATTGTGAATTCGAGTGACCGGTATATAATTATAAATTCGCTTCACTGAGATATTCAGCCTCTAAAATCCCATACACCAACTCATCATGAAATTTACCATCCCAGAACCGTGCTTCTCTATGTCGCCCTTCCAATTTAAACTTGTTCTTCTCAAAGAACTTTATGCTGGCTTCATTGTAGCCAAAGATGATAGCATATATACGATGTAATCTCAACTCGCAAAATCCATATTTAAGTAAAAGTTGAAGTGCATCCGTTGCATATCCTTTCTCCTACCAGTTTTGGTCGCCGATGTAGATAGATATTTCCCCATGCCCTTCTTTCCAGTTAATGTAGGTTAAACCACAACATCCAACAACCGCTTCATCATCTTTCTTTTCAATCGCAAACATAATATTGGAACGGTCCGTAAGGAGAGACTCAAACCATTTTTTCTGGTTCAGTATATTTAAAGGACGATATTCTCTTGTGTATGCCCGAATATAATGCGAATTTCTCCAGTCACGAAGCTCAGGCAGGTATGACTCTTCGATTTGCCGTAATTCTATATTTTTCCCTTCTAACATTTTATAAATACCTCCTCACAATTTGTTTTATCCTCTCATCTTCAACTTTCCAATATAAATGCACAAGCAGGTTATTTATAGCCATACTTCCTCCCCCTATTTCCATGGATTATATACCATATACCGCACATAAGTTTTTAGCATAATCCAGCGCCTTTACTTGCTGATTCATCTTAACATTCCCTTTTACTCCATGCTCAGCCAGTAGGTCAAGCATCCGCCTCAAACTAACCCCTGATAATTCCGCAGCTTCTCCAAGCGTTATCTTCCCCATTTTATAAAGCTCGACCACATACCACATCACACCGAGCTTTATGAATTGTCGGATTGCTGTTGATTCGTCCACATCTTCCATCTTCGTCCTGTATAACACGCCCTTCAATATATCCTCGGTCAGATTTATTGTTTTCTCTTTCATTCTATTCCAGCTTTAACTGCTTTTACCATTTGAAACATGCTTAGATATTTTCTATAAAATTCACAAGATCCAAGTTGCTCACTCGTTCACAAAGCCTTCTATCGGCTGTGATAAAAGTGAGTTCTGTTTCCTTCGCCAATGCAACATAAAAGGCGTCATAAACAGTTAGGTTATACTCAAAAGCAAGTGTAACCGCTGAGTTTATAGTCTCAGGTATCGGAGTGACTATATCCATATCCATGTCAAATATAGATGTTAAAGCGTCACGGACATCATTAGCATCGAAATTTGGATTGTGTTTTAAGGCGTTAGCCAGCTCGTACAATAACAAATCCGGCACGACAACTTTTTCTTCCCCCATTCTGATCAGTTCTCTTATCTCTAAGGCTTTGTCTGTATACTCTTCCTCGGAAAACCATTTCACAACAACGGATGCATCCAGGATAATCATATTGAATCACGCCATTTCCTGATTTCTTTTGCGCCACTCCATCCTTTGGATTTCTTCCTTAGTCTATCCTGAGTTGAAATAGCATTTTCTATTCTGGTTCTGTTTCTCAATCTCGCACCCACGATTACCTCCAATCTCTTTTCCATTACATTTATTTTATCTGTTCTTCCAATCCCCATTTTCATTCCGCCTTATTTATAAATAACTTTGTACTATTCATACCTTTGCAACCTTCTTTACCTTTCCTCTTGTAGGTACTGTTGCCTCGCCTATATTCATTTCACCGCTTCCTCCATAACCCCGCGAGTCTTTACGGTCAGTAGAGATAATATTATTTAAACCATCCCCCAACTTATCCATTCATCCTCTTTTATATCTTTCTTTGCTTCTCTTCCAACAACTATATCAATAAACTTCGGTTTTATCCCATAACCCGGTCTTTTAATTATTAACATATCTCTTGTTATCCTTGTCCCTTTTGGTATATCAACCTTTGCATGGATACTCCTCCTCGCCTTTACATACATTTCTTCGCTCTCCAGTTCAGACTTCTCCTTTATTCCCGTTCCTTTCGCTTTCTCAACTTCTCGTACACATCTCACCATCTCCTTCAATTCGGCTGGTTCAATCGCAAAAGAATGGTCTGGACCTTTCATTTCCATTGACAATGTAAAGTGCTTTTCAATCACACAAGCGCCCATCGCAACTGCCGCTATCGGCATATGAATCCCTAACGTGTGATCGGAAAAACCAACTGGTACTTTAAAAGCAGTTTTCATTGTCGCCATTGCCTTTAGATCTACAACTTCAGCCGGCGTTGGATACAAAGAATTGCAATGTAACAAAACAATATCCTCGTTCCCAACGGATTTTATCGCAGTTATAGCATCTTCTATCTCGCCTAAATTCGCCATTCCTGTTGATATAATCATCGGCTTTCCTTTTCTCGCAGCATATTGCAACAATTCTAAATCAGTAATTTCAAACGAAGCAATTTTAAATGCAGGAACGCTTTTTTCCAGAAGGTCAACAGCTTCAAAATCAAATGGTGTTGCCAAAAAGATAATATTCTTAGCTTCACAATATCCCGCAAGTTTTTTAAGCCATTCTCTTGGTGTTTCTATATCCTTGATTAGTTCATAGACCTTTTGCCCTTTCAAATAACTGAATTCTGGAGTATATTTTGAATATAGAGATTCTGCTTTGTAAATTTGGAATTTAACAGCATCCGCTCCCGCTTCCGTAGCAACATCTATTAGTTTTTTCGCCTGCTCTAAGCTACCGTTATGATTTGAGCCCGCCTCTGCTATTATAAAACAGGGTTCTTCTTCGTCTATTAGTTTGTTTCCAGCATGTCCCCCGAATCCGGAACCTCTGTTTCTATCGCCCCGAGCAAACTTCCTACGCATTCTCTGATTTTTTCCTCGCTATATCTCTCCTTTCTTCTCAATACAAATCTAATCTCAAAAATATTGGTTAAAGAGGTGCATCCCTCGATTTGTCCTCTCTCTATCAATTTTATTATCTCATACGGACATTTCCATAAATTAAATCCAGCGTTTGTGTCTATCTCCTTCGTTAACCAGTTTATGAGAACATCAGTGTCCAGAAAGACCCTAAAACTTTTCATAGCAGCTTTCTCTCAGCTTCTTGATATACTCTGTGCTGGTCATCCCTTCTGGAACAACTCCTTCGAAAGCACC
Source organism: Candidatus Methanophagales archaeon (assembly GCA_029241965.1). GTDB lineage: Archaea > Halobacteriota > Syntropharchaeia > Alkanophagales > Methanospirareceae > QENJ01. The sequence continues at coordinate 2,765 of JAPWVK010000120.1, read as the reverse complement.
CAACCATTTTTCTGCTATCTTTTCTTCAGTCCCCTTAATCTCAATACTTTCCACCGCTTTTAATATCCGTTCCAATGCTATTGGCATCTTTTTTGCCTCCTTCCTATAAGTTAAATGTTGTCTCTTATTTAGTATCCCTTCTATTCTACCAAAATAATAGTCTATCCCTTATTTAAACTTGTAGTGCATCTGCTTTTGCATCGGCTACAACATCAATCAATTTCTTTGCCTGTTCCAAACTGCCGTTATGATTAGAGCCCGCTTCTGCTATGAAGAAACAAGGTTCTTTTTGCAACAAACTCTGTTTTACCTTCATACAATTTACCTTTACAAAAACTGCATCTATCGGGTTTCATCTTTCACTTCCTTCTTTCTTATTCTATAATTTATCCATTTATCTTCTTCTGGTTTATAAAATGTCACTATCCTTATATGGTCTTCGCACTCCGCGGCAACAACATGATGTGGAAAGGTTGACATGTTCCTCTGGAACATCCTAACCTTTGCATGATTCGAAATAACAAACCTATCCTTTTGAACGAATCTTTTTATTTGAACCTGCTTCCGCTATGATGAAGCAGGGTTCATCATGCCCAACAATTTTATCTCCGATTCTAATCTTTCTCATTCTTTCTGTATAGATACATTGAATTAAGGTTGAATGTCATAGACTACCACCAACTACATGGTTTTTCAGATATTCTTTGAATATTTTCTATCTCCTCAAATCTACCTACGAAATCCTCGGGTCTACCACTTGTTCCGGGATATATGGACCAGGGATCATTTCTTACACTTCTCACAACCTTTGTTAGATTTGTTATTTTTTTCTCATCTTATTAAATCTTTATAAATAGGGTCTTTAAGTCGCCATACGCAGTCAACTTTTTCAAATATGTCCCTATTCCAGAATTTTTCCACTATACCCCAAAATTGCTTTGGTGTATATCCCCAAAAATTTATAAAATCAGCCATAGCTCGCTGATCTAACTTATGATCATGCTCCATAATGAGTTTTTTAGCCTGAGATAAACTAAGTGTCCCCTCTCGAACACGCCGACTTGCAATATCAGAAGTTCGTTGGAATCCGAATTTAGGATATTTTAACCAGAGATGGACCATATATGCAACAGAATCTATCTGTTCGAAATCTTCAATGCACCCCTCCCGTTTCCATTCATGGGCTAAGTCTCTAAACCCATATCTTTTTACAATGCCCAGATGTTTTGTACTGCTCCAGGGAGAGAAATAGCTCATAAAAATTGGTTCTGGCTGTACCTCCTTTGTGGGAGGAATAATGGCATTTACCTCTTTCTTTGACACACCTCTCCGTAGCCAAAAATCTATGTCAATCGACATAAATGTCCGTAAGATGGTTTCCATCGCGGAATAGTTTTCCTTATCGGTAGTACCATATTCATATGCCGAGTTCTCGCCATATACGATCAATGGGATTCCAAACTGTATAGCCATCTTTATAGGAACCGTATATATTGCTGCTTCTATAAACTTTAAGGGGTTGCCAAGTTCTTCAAATGCTATCCTTGTAACTCTTCTGAATAGATCAATGCTCAAGTCAAATAGGATGTGATCGCAGTTAAAGGTATCCCCCAAATTCCTGAAATTTCTTAACCCCGCTTCAGTCTTGGTGAATGGATCCCCAACCGTTATTAGAAGTGGAGTCATACCCAGCTCCTCTTTCATCGTATAAACGAGAAAATGACTGTCTTTCCCACCGCTTACCGGGATAACACAATCGTAATACCCATCTTCTCTTCTATGTTTATCACAGAGCTTTCTTAACTGTTTCCTCCTTTCTTCCCAGTTTATTGTTTTGCGCTTTTCATAGTTTACGCAAGCCTGACAAACGCCCCTGTCATCGAATATAGATCCGGGCCTTGTATCCGGCATTAAACATCTGGTGCAGTATCTCATTTTCTTACCGCCTATTTACCAATAAGTTCTTTGTGTTTTTAACTATTTCCTTATCATTCATTTTTCTTTATCCCTCATATCCATCAGGAATTCAGCAAATTCAAAATCCAAAGGTTCGTCAATATCTATTGATTCTTCTCTTTTCATTACTAAAAAACCTATCTTTCCTCCAACTATCTCATTCTTTTCCATTAAAATATCCCTCTTGCAGATGTAGATTGCTCCATTCTCCTTAAATAAAGGCTTAGTGAACTGCCTATTTTTTTCGACTTTTGGATATATTTTCTTGTAATTATCCTCTTTTTTAATCCAGTAATGTCCTCTATCCTCTACCACACTTAAAGCAGAATCAAAACCCCTTTCTTTTATCATCCTTATTGCCTCGGACACTCGCTCAGCCCTCAGCAAAGGAGTGGTTGCGTACAGTAGAACCACTATGTCCGGCCTGTAATTTTCTTCTTCAGCCAAATACTTTACCGCATGCTGTAAAACCGGCAAAGTCGGTGTTTCATCTTCGGTAAGCGCTTCTGGTCGGATAAAAGGAACTTCTGCACCATATTTCTTTGCTGCCTCGGCTATCTCGTTATCTTCGGTAGACACTATAACTCTATCCAGTTCTTCCACATTTAGAGCGGTTTCTATGATGTGAGCTATAAGCGGCTTTCCACAAAGCTCTTTGATATTCTTTCTACCTGTTTAGAAAAAATGTGCCACCTACATTTTCAGTGAATTTACGAGGCGTGTTTCCTCTTTAAGTAACTCACTCCTGCCAATTTTCTTCAAAGTATCCGTTATCGCCTTCGTTACATTGAGGTACCATGTCTTTGTTT
>JAPWVK010000119.1 GCA_029241965.1 Candidatus Methanophagales archaeon | reverse complement strand
TTATGACACCTACACATATATAAACTTCACCGTTGAAAAATATCGCAAATAATGAGTCTAATAGCACCAATATTGTATAAGAATGGATTTTTAGCGCGCATTCGATGATGTGTAGGTGGCACATCTAATTCTGTTCAGGTCGTAACAAAACAGATTCTTTTCGTGATAAAGCCATGTTGATTTCATCCGGGTTGTGGAATTATCATTTGAAGTGCCGTGAATCGGAGGGGCGGGTAGGGAGTGGTACCTGTTTCTTCCATTTGTTGGCTATTTCGCAACAAGTCTAATATATAAAGCTGGTTTTTATGATTGTTCAGTATCTCCTCGAATGGTTTATGCTGATTCAAGCAAACCTGAATTAGTTGAAGGTTTTATAAAAAATACGTTTACCGCAATGATTGAGGGAGTTGAAAAGGACGCTTTAAACAACACTTTAATAGATAAATACGAATGGGACCAAGGAATAAAAGACCTCTATCGGAGAGCAGAAAAAGATGGTGTGTTTTGTTATACTTTTTTAAAAGGTAAGGTGATAAAGAAATCATTTCTGAAATCGCGCGAAGTTCGCACAACGCTGCGTATGCGCTTCTCTCCCTGTCGGTCGCTCGGCCTTCGGCACGTTTACCTTCGTTTTGCTCCGGCAAACGTCGCATACGCAGGGAACGTTATATGAAATAACGCAAGTAAGAAAAACGGGAGGGATAAAAATGTTTGAAGATAAGCTTAATGCAATCTATTAATCTATGTAGTATTGATCTATCCCCTTCTTTATTTACACTCAAATTTTCATCCCACTTCCCGGTCGCCACACCACCTCCTGCTCCATCGTCCGTAATCCGCTATAATCACCTTCTAAACACTTCTTCACCGCACTTACCAAATACTCGGTTCTCGAATGGAGATAGCCCTTTGCATCATCATAAATCTCTGTTTCAGTTTTTGCTATTGCACCTGCATATTCTCCCAGCGTTTTTCTATACGTACTCAAAAACCCGCTCTTGAACGACACTTTCCGCTTTGTTATTCGATTTATCTCTTCAACAATACCCGGATCTGGTGGTAAGAACAGCGGTACACCCAACAGTCCGTACCATTCCGGGTTGCTTTCATAATAGCGTTTCAGAAAAGCATTGATAGCAAATCGTTGCATTCTCCTTGCTAACAGTTCTTCATTCTCTTTGACATAAATCGGTGCTGTGAACTCCAGCGGCAGGTCCTTTATTTTCGCCCCTGACGATGGTTGCTTTTCTTCTATCTGCGTTCTTGTTCTATCCACAAGCTCTGCGAATAATGCCGCGTATGCGGTCTTATGCACGTGCGAATGCGTATCCTCATGTACCGGTCTGGTAACCATAAACCTTGGCACCGTGAAGTCATACGCATAGCAGTTACTTCTTATTAGCCCGACCTTCCTCTTTATCAGCTCATAGTTCTCCATCAATATGTATGCCGTATCGGACTTTATCTCGAACTCAGAGAAGTATCGGTTCTTTAAATGACCTTCTACTGTTGTCCGCTCTGCAGAAACAGCTTCATTCAATCTTTCGCCTATCCTTGTTACAGCTCCGTTCATTCCGACAGCGGCTTCAAACTCCAGGATAAAGTTATCTATCTCGTTTAACAGTAGTAAAAATGACTCAGAAGAGAAGCTATTCGCTTGATTAATCGAGTAAAAAGGCTCTTCAGCCGTTTTTTCAAACGTCAATTCCGACTTTTCAGTCAATCTTAATTTCATTTCTCGTGTTTGGTGTCTTCATTGTTAAAATAGATTAATGAAATATTTGTATTCTTAATTAATCGTACTCCTTTGGTATGAAAATACTTTATTAATACTCGTTTACCGCGGAGCCCGCAGAGAACACAGAGTGTCAAGATAAATTTGGTTCTCTGTAACATTGTGTGGGTAAACCCAAAGGTAACTCCAATTTGCCCGCCACCAGATAAATCATCGTATTTCTGTATTTCACCTTCTTAAATCCGCAGGATCTTTTGACGACAGTTTTGATCTTGGTGTTCAATCCTTCAGCAACACTATTGTCGAGTCCTATCCTGATTGCTTCCAGAATCCCGTAAGAATGCTTATGCACGGTCCCCGCGAGTTTGACGATTTCTTCAATCTTACTGTGTGCAGCCCAAAAATACCACGTATTCAAATAATTCCGGCCGCTGCAAGGTCTTTTACCCGCCATAACCTCAGAAGAGCCAGTTTGAATTGGTACGCCTTAGCAGTTTTAATGTCAAGATCTTTCATAGAATGCAGCTTCTTTTTCTCTTTATCCGACAGATTTTCAGGGTTCTTCAGCCAGATAAACCTGGTTTTGCTGAGTGTTTTATTCGTTTTGTATTCTTTGCATCTTACATCGTCGATGGGATCATTCATCATCTGAATCACGTGAAATTTGTCAAAAACGATCTTTGCAGTCGGAAAATACTCGCTTGCACCACTTACAAATGCAGGAGACATATCCATAGCGATATATTCAATCTGTTCGGGGTTAATCGTCTTAGAAATTGTATCTTTAAACTTTTTAATCGTATTTTTGCCCTTTCCCATCTCTATATAAATAACTTTCGCATTTTTAATGTCGTAAAACAGAGTAATGTACTTATGCCCTTTTTTAACAGATATTTCGTCTACTCCAATCGTATCGAGCTGTGAT
>JAPWVK010000118.1 GCA_029241965.1 Candidatus Methanophagales archaeon | reverse complement strand
GGATAGCGGTAGCTATCGACAAAAAATGAGAAAATGAACTGTTAAGTGGAGTTAAAACCCGAAAAAGATACCAAAAATCGAAAATATGAGCAATAAGTCTTAGTGGATTCTTTAAAAAGGAGTTAATCAAAATTCTCTATAGTTTATAGCATGGTCACAAGACAACAGAAACCCCACTATTTTCGTGAGTTTATCCCTCCTGTTTCGCCCCTTCTTTAAGCTGCTACTTTCAGGTTGTGAACTGACACTTTATAAGCTTTTCGGTTTTGGTTTTTCGTGTGGTGGACGCTGCGTCGAGCCTGTCAAAATATGGGCTTTCGAACAAACACAAATCGGTATCACCGTAAATCTGCTTTAATCTGTGTCCGATCCTTCAATCTTATCCAACAGAACTCATCTGTAAGCCCTCTCTCTTTTATCTACTTTTAGAACAAGAACGAGCATTTCTTCATCGAATTTTGATTCTATTTCCCTCGCCCTTATGGATCATTTCAATTTTTTGCGCGTTTTGACCTGGTAGCTCATACCTCTTCTGCCTTTATGAACTCCGAGAGGTCATCACAGCGCACAGCTACCCTTGCTTCTTTTACCAGTTCCTCCTCCTCGCTCGTTAGCACGGAATCATCCACAAGCTCGGCTAATACACCTTTTATATATGCCACATCCTGCCTCAATATTTTTATCTCTTCTTCTATAGCCATGACTGTTTGCTCCTTCAAAATTCGTTTAGTATAAGAGGTCTTCGCCGCTTATAAACGTATCCACAATAAAGAAAAAATCGTATCCTTGCATGGGATCAGGGTGCGGATCAAAACGCATATTATCGTCGTCTATCGGCATTCTGTGATAACGAACAGCGGTTATGCTTCCAAGCGTGAAATTATCGCCAAACAAACCGTTTCTCGTGGTATATACACTATAAAAAAACCATGCCCGCGCGGTATCCGTTATTACCACATCCCATCTATATATAGCTAACTGATACCCCCAGACATCTTCACACCTGGAACCTGCCTCATCCTCAATAAGCCCCTCTTTTCGAAATTTTATATATAATGCAGAGCTATATTTCAAACTAAATGAAAACATTTGTTTTTAAGGTGGTACTTGAGGAGGACCCATTTGAAGATGGAAGGATGGCTTATCATACTTATTGCCCTGCGTTAGAAGATTACGGGGCAGCTACTTGGGGTTTTACGAGGGAAGAGGCACTAAAAAAAATCCGAGAAGTCGTTAAGATGATAATAGAAGAACTGATTGAAGATGGAAAGACGATACCAGAATCTCCGATGAATGATGTTCAGATATTCACAGAGCAAAAGGTAATGGTAACTGTTTGATGCCGATTGATTACAGCAAACTTCGAGGTCTAACTGCGCGTAAAATCATCTCCGCCCTCGCTCGTGATGGTTTTTTTCTTCGCTCTCAAAGCGGAAGCCACCAGAGGTACTATCATCCAGATGGAAGAAAGGTTACCCTCGCCGTTCACAGTCAAGATAATACATTTCCACCGAAAACACTGAAGAAGATACTTGAAAACCAAGCGAAGTGGACTGAAGAAGATTTAAAACGCGTAAAGATTCTGAAATGAATACGGGGGTTTACTTACCCTCTAAATTCTCGCTAAGTCTCTAATCTTGAGCCCAATCGTCCTTACTACGTTGTAACTATCCCATCGCCATATTCCAGTCCCTATTCTTCTTGGAAGTGGTAGGAACTACTGCACTAAAAAACACAATCCCTTTGCCGTGCAAAACTCAAATCAGAGGCGTTATTTACGTTTATTGCAAGCAGAGGGTCGTTAAATATAAGAGGCAGCGATTCTTTCGAATTCGTGACGACATTGATACCACAAGCGACAAGCTCTTTACCGCCATGCTCGAACGTGTGACCCTTAGTTATACCTTTGGGGACTATAGCCCGCGGAACGGAACCCGTGATGCTGGTATGGTACCTTGAATAGGCATCTATCAGCGCATCAATATGCACGCTTCTTAGAAATGGTAGGTCGCATGCAACGGATACGAATTTAGGATAACGCAGGAGCAGGTATCGTAAATCCTCATGATAACCGTCTCCAGACGTTTCTATCGTCTTATAATTCGCGTGTTGGCAATACTCCGCGGTTTTTGGTGTATTTTTCGTGATAGCCACGACAAAACCGTCTGTCTTTGAGCCGTGCACGCTATCTACAATCAAATCTATTAGTTTTTGGCTTTCTAATTCTATAAGTGCCTTCTCCGTTCCAATTCTGCTGCCCTTCCCGCCCGCGAGGATTATCGTTATCATTAAACCCTTTTCTTTTGGAAAAAGAAAAGCGTTTACGGAAAAGAAAACTTGTACTTGTTTAGCTAACCACAAGATTCCACAGATTACCACGAGAAAGCAATACTATTGGTCTAGCTTAAGGACTCTATTGGCTCTTTTATCTCATGCTAACCCTAATACGAAAACTTTGGCCTTGTTTGAACATATAACGAAACTGGAACATCAAACCAATATGTTGCGGATTTTAGTGCGGATTTCTGGCTCTAAAGTAGCGATTAGGGAAATATTATGTGTCTTTCCTGCCTCGCTTACCAGTTCATTACCTTTTAAATCTGTTATAACTCCACCCGCCTCGTTTAGGATTAGCGATGCGCCTGCAATGTCATAACCGTTTATTAAGCCACGCACGTCTATCGTTGCATCTATTGCGCCCTCCGCAACCAGACAAATCTCCATTGCTATGCTGCCCAGCACACGAACTACCACATTCTTGGCTTCGTATTGAAATTGTATCAGTCCTTCAGGTATTGAGCCGGCACCGTAAGTGTAGATAGAGAAAGCGAGTTTTGTCTTTCCTTTCATTTCACGGGGTAGTTTCTTACCGTCAACGAATGCACTCCCGCCTTTCACGGCATAATACGTTTTACCGCTGATAGTGGCAACCACGCTCGCTTGTATGTCGTCGAATGTAATGTGGTCCACTTTCGGTGAATATGCAATGGAAGAGCAGAAGAACGGTATGCCGAGAATAGCATTTGTGGAGCCGTCTATTGGATCGAAAATGAGCGTGAATTCCGGGTCGCCTCCTTCTGGGAATACATGGTCGCCTAATTCTTCTGATATTATTCTCGCACACAGGTTGCGGCTATGCAAAGCTTTCTCTAAAGCCTTTTCCGCAAACATGTCTATCCTTCTCGTTACGTCACGCTCTCTTTTTACTATTACCTCGCCATAGTCTGCGGTTTCTGCAATGTACGTTCTTATAGCCTCTCTTAGCTCTGACGAAATCTCTAACAGGTCTTCTATTTGCATTTTCTTTCCTCTATCACTATTACAGATTTATCAATAAAAGTTTAAGCTTGCGATAGTTTTTTGTGAAATTGTAATAGTGCGATGTTTTGATTGTAGTAGACATGTAGAAATTCACGTAGTGAGTTTGTAAGGTAGATAGAAGAATGGTATAAACAGTAGGCGCCAAAAGCATGAATAGAATTTGGTGGATAGCTATATCTATCATAGTAATAATATTGAGCGTTATGACTTTAGGGTGCATAAAAAAGCCAGCGGTGGAAGTTAGTGATATTGCCCTCCGGGATGTGAGTTTAAGAGGTACAACGGTAGATGTAAAATTAGTAATAAACAATACGAACCCTATTGGCGCAACGCTGGATAAGATTACTTAAGAGGTTTTCCTTGTAAATGGCGAACAGGTTTTCCTTGTAAATGGCGAAAAAGATGAAAAGATACATATTCGTGCCAACGGTCAGACAACGGAAACTATGCCCACAGAAATTAGCAATACCAGCATCATTTCTGCCTTATATCAGGGTATATCCGGTAAAGAACGTCCGAAACTCAAAGTTGTTGGATCCGTATCGCTCAATTTGAAATTGTTCTCAATTAATGTCCCTTTTGAGGAAACGAAAGAGATATAGCCAAGAGTTGTTTATTCCAAAAGGTTTTTAGTGGTAATTCTTTTAAAGTATCGTATTAGCAGTTTTCTTTTCACGTGTCTGACATCAGTACCTGTTGGCAAGAACATGTAATCAATTGTAGCTCCAATACCGCACTCACCCGGTAAAATAATCACTTCCTTGATGTCAGGTTATATTTTATTCGCCTTTTTCTTCTTCGTTCCCAATCGTCGTATCAGCTCCAACCCCTTATCCTCTATCCCATTTACTTCAATGTACCCCTTCTCGATTGCACCTTTAACTACCTCTTCTCCTCGCTCCGTGCGAACGAAAACCGTTGACCACCCATCTTCCGAGCCTACCGAGCCCACCGAGATATCAGCAAGTTCCGCAGTATAATCCATGCAAACCGAACATCCCTCGCCTATATAATCTTTAATCTCTTCCAGTGGGATAGCATGAACCTTATCTTCATCATCAGATACCAGAAATTCTTTACCCTTTATGTCCACCTTCTTCACATTCTCTAATTTGACATATTTCTTTGCGATGAACTCCAGCAAATCCGCAGTGAAATTCTCCATGCAGAACAATCCTACCAACAACTTTATCTTCTCTTTTCCCACGTCATACGGCTGCTCCGCCGTCTGGACTTTTCTCAAACCCTGTATTTGACATGGCAATCCCACAAACCCTATAGCGCCACAACCTTCTTCCATCGCTTCTTTTATACCTACCACACTGGGATAAAGCGTGTATTTCGTACCCGCGCCTTCCTTTAGCTCCTCGTAGTTCTTGGCAACCTTTATTATCGGCTTCCACTGATTATCCGATGCCGTAATCACCGCACCATCTATCATACCTTCTTCAAGTGCATAGGCAAGCAGAGAAGTAACCGCACCACCGTCTTGTCCGTTTATATCAGATTTCTTAGACCGTACTGCATAACAACTTTTATAGACGCCGAGAACATCTTCTTCTGCACTTTCTGCACCTAATATCCTCCGCTCTATTTCTGATACCGGCAAGAAAGTCCTGGGGCAGAAGGTATAGCACAGCCCACATACCGTATCATAGTCCTCACCGAACTCGGGCACTCCTGCCTCGTTTTTACCTTCTCCTACGTCTAATCTAATCTTATCGCAAAACGCTACACAGGTGCCACAGAGGCTGCAAATGCTCTTATCCACAACCTCACGTTTCAAATCCGAAAAACCCTGTTCTAAAAAAGTCGGTAACCGCACATATTTCCGTTCTTCTATTTCAGTCCCCATTCTTCGCTTTCACCCCTCTATTTCTCTATCTATCTCCCATATATAATCTATCGGGCACCTTATAAATATCCCTCACATATTCATCATTAATTGCCCGCATCGGTACGCTCTTGTTCCTCCTTCGTATAAAGTTCGTTTGGTTTTGACATAACGCATTATCAAATGCACTATAGCTTTTTACGCAGGGAATACCATAATTGAAAGCGATGGGTTGAACCGTTCCAACTATTTATTAGATAATAGCGGTTATCATAGAATATGCCAAAGTGGGAGATTCATGATAAATGGGCGGAGAGGATGGGGCTGGCCAGCGAGGTATCGAACTTTGTGAATCATTTAAGTGACTTCCCCGAAGAGAGCCTGGAGTTTCGGGCGTTCTGTGAGCATGAAGGAGTGAAAATAATATTGCAATTGGTAAGAGTACGAGATTTTAGAATGATAATGAAAATCCCCAAGTACCTTCAGGTAGAATTTTTGCGCCGAAAAGGTAGTGAATATGTAATAGCCTGGTACTTGCACTACGTTCTGGATTATATAAAAATGGCACCCGCATTGACCCCTGAGGATGTAATAAACCGCACCGAAGACAAATTCGGAACCTGCCAGGAGTTAGAAGTTATCAAAAAATTTGTGCTGGACAATGCGGAAGCGATATTACAGGATTGTAGAAGATAGGTCTTAAGGCAATTGCACAAAATCATTCATACGAGGCATCAATCGCCGCTTTTTTCCTGTAAACCATCCCCTGAAAAATTGCGACTATATCGCCTGCGTCGTCGGTAACATGGATAGTGTAAGTAGCAAGTTTCGGATTTATCGCGACTTCTTTTGCCTCGGCAATCAATGTGCCGGTAGTAGCGGCTTTTATGTAAGAAATGTTCGCATTGATACTCGCGGCAATAGTGCCGTGTGAATTTGAAGCAACGGCAAAAGCTAAATCCGCCAGCGTAAATATCGCACCACCATGGACCGTTTTGTGACTATTCAAGTGATAGTCCTTAATTCCCATTTTTACTTTTGCGCTGCCCGCTGAAACTTCTAACAACTCTATGCCTACATGTGCTCCAAATTTATCGTTCTTAAAGAATCTCTTGATGCTTTCCATTTTTCACTATCCTTTATCGGCACCACGGTATTTAAATATTTCCATCGCCTAAATAACTCTAACATCCGTTGAATGACTCGCGAGTAATTTTTCACACGCAATGATAAAAGAGGAAGAAGAGATAAACAGGATATGTAAAGAAGTCATTGTGAGCATACGCCCCGATGATAAGGAAAGAGAAGAAGTAAAGACCGTGACAACCCTTATAATTGCTAACTTAAACAACAAAGCGTCAGAGATGGGCATAAACGCTCGTGCTATCTCCGTGGGGTCAACCGCGAGAAATACGTGGGTAAGTGGTGATGCGGACATAGACATATTCATCATGTTTCCTGCGGATATGTCAGAAGAGGATTTGAAAGAGAAAGGACTTGTACTTGCAAAAAGTGTTTCGGAGCGTTATGAAGAGCGATATGCCTCGCATCCGTATATTCACGCCTACTTTTACGTTGCGGAAACGGAGTACGAGGCAGACCTGGTGCCTTGTTTTGAAGTAAAGAACGCATCAATGCTGAAGTCCGCAGTGGACAGGACTCCGTTTCATAATGAATACGTTGTGACACGATTATCAGGGCTTGAGGACGAAGTGATACTGCTAAAGCAATTCATGAAATGTTTGGGTATTTATGGTTCGGAGCAGCGTCGAAAAGGCTTCTCTGGCTATCTCTGCGAGTTGCTTATACTGGAATACGCCTCGTTCGTGAAGCTATTGATAAACGCATCGCGGTGGCAATACGGTGAGAGGATAGACCTCGAAGGTCATGGTAACTACAAGGGAGAGGACCCGCTTATTGTGATAGATCCCGTGGACCCGAAACGTAATGTGGCGGCTTCTGTATCTTTGTATTCGTTTTGCAAGCTGATAGATGCGGCGCGGGATTTTTTGGCTAAGCCGGACCAGAAATTCTTTATGCCACGCGCGGCAGAATCAATGATCCACGCGGAAATTCTGAAACTTGTGAAGGAACGAGGAACGGAGTTCGTGATGGTCACGTTTGAGGCGCCGGATGTGGTAGAAGACATTTTATTCCCGCAGTTACGAAAAGCCGAGACATCCGTCAGAAATTTGATAGAGAGAAACGATTTCAGGGTTTACCGGAGTGATGTGACCTCAGAAGGTGGCAAAGCCATTCTGGTCTTCGAGTTGCTCGTCTGGCAGCTTCCCAAGATAAAAAAGCATATGGGACCTCCTGTTACTTCTGAAGTGCATTCAGAGGCTTTTAAAAACAAGCATTCGCAGCCGTTCCGTATCGAGGATGGCAGGTATGTTGTGGAAGTACAACGGAAGCATACCGATGTGGTCAGCTTACTGAAGCACGAGCTGAAATCATGTAGTTTGGGTAAAGACGTATCAGAATCAGTAGAAAAGGGGTATGAAGTTTTAAAGACGGAAGAGATACTTGTAGGTCTTGGCTACTTTTTCAGTGGTTATTTCGGTGGTTAGATCATTCATTAACCACGAGAGTCTTCTTTTGAGTTCCTGTTTCCGAAGGTTACTAACTGTTCTAAATTTCACGCCCTTCAAGTTGTGTAAACATGAGGTCAATTATCCTTTCGGTGACGTCAATACCGCAAGCGAGTTTTATACCTTTCCCCGAAGGTGTTGCATTTACTTCAAGTAAAACTAAACCGTCTTTGCTTTCTATCAGGTCAACCCCCGCGAAATTAGCACCTACTGCTTTTGTAGCGCGTATTGCGAGCTGTTCTATTTCATCCGTCAATTCGCATTTGTGTGGTGTGCCACCTTGACTCAAGTTGCTGATGAATGAGCCCTGTTGCGAAACACGATAGATAGCGCCCAAAGCTTCTTCGCCAACTACAAAGACTCTTATGTCTCGTCCGGGGTTTGGCACGAACTCTTGCAGATATAGCACGCCTCGATCTTTTAGTAACGTTGCAAGCTTCTGTTTTGAATCGGGTTGTGAAGTTTCAAGTTTGTATATCCCTTTGCCTTGGCTGCCGAAAATAGGTTTTACTATTGCGGTTTCAAAATCCGCGAGTGTATTCATGGCTACTGCTAAATTGGAAGTGACTACTGTGCGTGGAATGGGAAGGTGTGCCTGTTTGAATAGGAGAAAAGAGTAGAATTTGTTTGCTGCGTTCTGGATTGCGGTGGACGAATTCAAAACGGGTATGTTCGACATTTCAAATTGACGAAGCAGGTCGAACTTGAAAGAGATTTGTTCCAATGAGAAGCTGATGCCAACATCTCGGACGATGATGGCGTTGAGGTTTAAATCGGTTGAATCGGCATTAAAGATAGAAGAAACAGAAGTGGAGATAGAAGCGGTTAAAGTTGAAAGGGTAATCGGTAGGGCGTTCGCGCCTCGTTTACGGATGTTCGTTAGGAAGGTGCATGCTGTCCAGTCGCTCGGGTCGGTTAGGACTATGCCGATTTTTGCGGATTTTACGTTTTTGTTCTGCATTTTTGCTATTCGTTTTTCATGTCGCTGTAAATTCTCTCAGTAAAATAGTTATTGCAATCGACTCTGTGCCTCTTCTAAATTTGATTTAACTGTTTGATACATTATTGGATAGTTCTCCTCGGTATAAATTTTTAAAGCGTCTTGGTAGGCATTGATAGCTTTATCAAGATTTGTTTCCTTATCACTTACCTTTGCCAAACTACAGTATGCACCTCCAAGGTTATTCTTGGTTAGTGCATAGTCTATTGGATAACTTTCTACAGTACGGATCTTCAGGGCTTCCTGGTAGGCATTGATAGCTTTATCAAGATTTGCTTCTTTATCTCTCACCTTTGCCAAATTATTGTATGCATCTCCAAGGTTAGTCTTGGTTAGTGCATAGTCTATTGGATAACTTTCTACAGTACTGATCTTCAGGGCTTCCTGGTAGGC
>JAPWVK010000117.1 GCA_029241965.1 Candidatus Methanophagales archaeon | reverse complement strand
TCTGCTTGCGTATTTGGATACATTGATACTCACATACCCCGATAAGAAGAAGTACCTATTTAAAAATATCGGATAATCACTCGGCGTTTCCCACAAATTTAAATATGTAGGTTGTTTTTTTCAGAATGTGCGGAATGTGGGATATCCTACAATGATAAAACAAAAAGTTCAGCAAGAGTCTTTAACCAACCTTGGCGTTTCTATTGCGATAACGCTAATCGGCTTTTTAAGCACGATGTATTTCGCTCATGCACTTGGAGCGGAGACTCTGGGGATGTACTACATTTTTTTATCGGTTTATGGAGTTTTGAACCTTTTTTGTGATACGGGCTTCGGTGTCGCGACCATAAAGCGGATAAGTGAGGGAAGAGAACAGGGTGAATACTGGACAGGTGCCGTTCTCGTCAGAATTATCGTTTATGTGGTGACAGTTGCGGTTTTACTTATTTTCAAAGATTATTTTAATACACTCATTGGTACCGATGCAGCAAATATCTTAATCTTTATAATCGCACTCAGTATCTTCTGTTCTTTCTTTTCTCACGTCATATAGGTTTAGACCACATAAGAATATCTGCGTTGGCGAGTTTATTCAATTCAGCAGGAAGGCCGCTTATGCAGATATCGCTCGTTTTTTTCGGCTGGCAATTCTTTGGATTGATATATGGCTATATCTTCGGCATGATCTCTGGGATAGCGGTAATCCTCTATTATTCCTTCAGATACAACATACGCGTAAAACCACGGATGTGTCGGTACAGGCACATAAAAAGTCTCTTTTCTTATGCGATATATACATTTTTGAGTGGTGTAGGTGGCGTGATTTTTGAATACGCAGATACCATAATCATAGGCATGTTCCTTTTAAAAGGAGATGCGGGGGTATACGGTATAATATGGTCTTTTTCGTCAATAAGTTTATTCGTCGCAGTTGCGATATTGCCCACATTGTTTCCGAAATTATCGAGATGGAGCACCGAGGGCAACTGGAAAGAGATAGAAACATCGTTCGGTATGGCACTTACCTATTCATCAATTCTGGCGGTTCCAATACTATTTGGCGGATTATTACTGGGAAAAGATTTGTTGTTTTATGCGTACGGCGCGGGTTTTGCGGGTGGCGCGTTTGCGCTGGCGATAATACTTTTTATGCGGGTGTTTCAGGTTTCAAGTAATTTAACGCAGCAGTATCTGCAGGGAATAAACCATCCCGAGCTTGTATTTCGCACCGTAGGTTTTACCGCAACTTTGAATATCGTGCTTGACTGGTTTTTAATACAGTGGTATGGCATAGAAGGTGCAGCGGTTGCCACACTTATTACGACATTGCTCGCGGCGATTTTGGGATACAAGTATTTGAAACAGTACATAGCCATAATTGTTGACTGGAAGGGTATGCGGTCAATTTTACTCGCATCATTTGTTATGGCGGGTGTGGTTTATGCGTTAACGATTATATTGACCGCGAATAATGTGATAGAGGTCTTAGTAGAAGTTGGTATTGGTGCGATAACGTATGGTGTGGTACTTATCGGATTAGATAAGAATATCCGAGACGAATTGTGGAATTTAAGAAAGATAAGATTGATATGACAAGTGAACGGAAGTTTAATATAGAGGGTTTATTATTTTATAGGGGCAATAATGAAAAGGATATACGGGGGTGTGGAAATGGGAAAAGAAAAAAGCATATCCATTGAGATCAAAGAAAACATATATGGGCAGTTGGAAGCGATCGCACAAAAGCAGGGGTCTAAGTTGGAAGACGAGATAATGGAAGCGATCAAATTATACATTGAACGGATAAGTGGATACCGCAATGACCCTTTCTTTCAAATAGGGAAAGCAGGCAAATCGGGGTTAAAAGACCTGGCAAAAGCCCACGATAAGTACCTCTACGAGTGAGGAAGGCGAATAATGCCACCGAAAATATTCATTGATACCAGCGCGTTCCTGGCTTTGGAAGACGAGTCAGATCAGTATCACGAAGAGGCTCTCCAATTCCGTGAGCAAGTCCTACGAAAGAAGAGACATGAGCTGATAGCCACTTAGTATGTTCTGGATGAAATACTGACATTAATCCGTTTCAGGATAAGTATCCCGGCTTCCATTGACTTCTCTAAGAAAATCCGAAAGAGCAAAGTAGTAAAATTTGTGCAGGTATCAAGCGAAATTGAAGTGAAAGCACTGGCTATTTTTGAGAAATATGACGACAAAGATTTTAGTTTTACTGATTGTGTGAGCTTTGTTGTCATGAGGGTGATGGGGATCCAGGAAGCTTTCGCATTTGATGAACACTTTAATCAAATGAGATTCATTCGGAAGCCGTAAAAATGGAAATAAAGATAGATAGAATAGCCACGATAATAGTATTAAGGCGGAGGATAAGATGAAGAATACATTTAAAAACAAGAAAATATTGGTAACAGGCGGCACAGGCTCGATAGGGCAAGAAATCATGCGTGAGATATTGAAGCATGAACCCGAAGTGGTAAGAATCCTGGATGTTGATGAGACAAAGCAATTTGAATTACAGCAGGAATACGGTAACCGTGAAAATGTTAGATTCCTTTTGGGTGACGTTCGCGATAAAGAGCGGTTGTACCGTGCAATAGAAGATATAGATATTGTGTTCCATACGGCTGCGTTGAAACACGTATTGGCATGTGAATACAATCCGTTTGAGGGTGTAAAAACAAATGTTATTGGCATACAGAATTTGATTGGCGTTTGTATAGATGAAGAAGTAGAAAAAGTAATTTTTACAAGCAGCGATAAAGCCGTCAATCCTACTAACGTGATGGGAGCCACGAAACTCTTAGCCGAACGGCTAATGACATCTGCAAACTACTACAAAGGTACAAGAAGAACCATATTTTCAAGTGTACGATTTGGCAACGTGCTTGGCTCGAGAGGGTCTGTAATTCCGCTATTCAAAAAACAGATCGAACAAGGAGGACCTGTAACTCTAACAAACAAAGAAATGACCAGGTTCATCATGCCTATGCGTGATGCGATTAATCTACTTTTTAAAGCGACAGAACTTGCGCAAGGTGGCGAGATATTCATTTTCAAGATGGCTGCAATAAGAATACCGGATTTAGCGGAAGTTATGGTGGAGGAGTTAGCGCAAAAGTATGGACAATCGCAAAATGCACTAAAAATGGAGATAATAGGTACCAAACCAGGTGAGAAGTTATACGAGGAGTTGATGACCGAAGACGAAGCGAAAAGAGCTTTGGAAACCGAAGATATGTTCATTGTGCCACCGGAGTTGGAGGATTTGTCGCTTGTTGATAAAAATAGTTATGATTCAGAAGCAGAAAGTAAAGCGTATACTTCGAAGGATGAGAAACCTCTAAGTAAAGAAGAAATAAAAGAATTTTTATATCGAGAAAATCTATTATAAAGTTATATTGGGAATAGGGGCGATGAAAATGCAAGAAGAACTTGGAGAAATAAAAGGGCGTTTGAATCGTGTAACACACGAATTGATCCAGATAAAGCGGATTTTTATCGGATTAGAAGTAAAGGACAGACAGAAAACAGAACGAGCATGGGACGACTTAATGTCTGTATCGAAGGAGATTTCACGGGCATGGAAAGGAGGAACTGCCGTAGAGGAGATTAGAGAACAAAGGGAGAAGAGATGGTGATATACATTACATTGGACAGTTCTGTTATCGTTGCTGCATTGAGAGAACAGGAAGAAAAGCATGAAGAATGTAAAAGGCTACTAGAAAAAGTAAAAGATGGTAATTTTATCGCATTAGAACCCTATATAGTTTTAGTAGAAGTCGTTGCGGCGATAAAAAGAAGAACAGGATCGACACCTCTCGGTGAACGGGTTAAAAATGATTTGCAAGACATAGATACAATAAATTTTTTGGACTTGGATTTGGTCAGAGCAGATGAAGCGGCAAATATTGCAAAAGAAATCGGGGTTCGCGGTATGGATGCGATTGTCATTCAGATTGCGAAAGAATTCGATAGTTTTTTGGTCAGTTTAGATGGCGAGATGGTAAAGAGGGCGAAATCGGTTGTTACAGTTAAAGATGTTGAGGATTTGTAAATTTTTTGTAGAATAGGAGGCTATGCCATGAATGTCTTAGTAACAGGCGGCTCGGGATTCATCGGTAGATGGGTCGTGAAAAAACTGCTGGATGCGGGCTACAAAGTATGCGTCTTAGACGACCTCACTAATGGAAGACCGGAGAATATTGCTGAATTTAAGGATAACCCGGATTTTGAATTTGTTTTAGGTGATATACGAGACAAGAATTTGTTAAGGGAAGTGTTTACGGATATTGACATTTGTATCCACGCAGCAGCGGCAATAAACGTGCAAGAAAGTATAGATGATCCGCAGCGGCATTATGATGTGAACGTGAACGGAACGTTTAACATTTTAGAGACTGCAAGAAAAGGAGATGTTAAAATCGTGCTGATAGGAACCTGCATGGTTTATGATTTGACTGCATCAAAAGCGATTAGCGAAGAGCATCCTTTAAATCCGAAATCGCCGTATGCGGGTTCCAAGTTAGC
Organism: Candidatus Methanophagales archaeon; assembly: GCA_029241965.1. GTDB lineage: Archaea > Halobacteriota > Syntropharchaeia > Alkanophagales > Methanospirareceae > QENJ01. The sequence continues at coordinate 1,261 of JAPWVK010000117.1, read as the reverse complement.
GGCTGAGAATTTAGCGTTGTCTTATTTCCATGCTTATGGGCTCCCGGTCGTGATCACAAGACCGTTTAATACTTACGGACCGTATCAAAAAAGTGATATGGAAGGCGGAGTAGTAAGTATATTTATCAGGTCGCTTCTGGATGGAGAAACGCTAAAAATCTTCGGCGACGGGACACAAACAAGAGATTTGTTGTTTGTTGAAGATTGTGCTGAGTTCATAGTTAAAGCCGCCTTCATCGAAAAAGCGGTTGGTGAGGTAATAAACGGGGGTTCGGGAAAGGACATTGCAATAAAGGATTTAGCGGTATTGGTTTGTAAAGACGCAGAACGGATTAGGCATATCGAACATCATCATCCGCAAAGCGAGATACCGAAGTTGCTGTGTGATTATACAAAAGCGAAGGAAATGTTGGGCGGGATGCCAAAAATATCGCTGGTGGAAGGAATTAAACTGACAGAAAAATGGATTGAAAATCAAAAATATGAATACGAACTTCACGTGGAGGGTACAAGATAGTATGCCAAAAATCAATCAATTAATCACAAAATACAGAAATTATATAGAGACTATAAAATTTAGTGGAAATACAAGCACACTACAATTAAATAGGTGGGCAATAAAGGAGATTGAAGATGAGCACAAATTAATTAATAGATGTTGCCCTTCTTGTGGTACCGTTAATAACATGGTAGTTTTAAAGGCGCCAGTTTATAACTTTGTCTCGTGTAAAAAATGTGGTTTGGTCTACGCAAATAAAATTTTGAGTGAAAAAGAAATCGAAAGTTTTTATAAGGATAATAAAATCTATCAATTGGGTTGGAATACAGCGTATGAAAACCTTATAAAAACAAAAGATAAACCCACTAATACATCAGTTGTAAAAACAATATTAGCATGTAGAAATGGTAATGAGTCTTGTTTAGATATTGGATGTAGCTTTGGCAAATTATTATACGAACTTAAACCACACTTTAATAGAGTTGAAGGTATTGAACGTAATTGCTCAATATCCAGTGGTTTTAAATAGTTGCGGCCGAAAGCTTTATTAAGGAACATCTCCGATGCACATTTATTATGGCAACCTCTATCCCTAAAGAGATAATAACTTTGGATCCAAAAGGCATAGATTTCGGTGATAGCGAAGCAGTTAAAGCCCTCATACTCAAACTTCTCAATATCATAGAATCGCAAGCACAGTTCAATGAAGAGCTACAAAATGAAAATCAATCCTTGAAAGATGAAATAAACCGACTGAAGGGC
>JAPWVK010000116.1 GCA_029241965.1 Candidatus Methanophagales archaeon | reverse complement strand
CCCCCCCCCCCCCCCCCCCCCCCCCCCCCCCCCCCCCCCCCCCCCCCCCCCCCCCCCCCCCCCCCCCCCCCCCCCCCCCCCCCCCCCCCCCCCCTAAAAGGTCTGTTGTATTAAGCTCTTTGGGGCAAGTTTAAAAATCACATAATCTATCCCTCAATCCCTTAACCGAACACATATGAATACAATTTGATTACAAGATTCTGCTTTGCTGAACAGGGTTCTCATATTTCCCTACGTTGTCCTGCGAGTTTTACATGTGGGCGTTAGCATATTTCACAGTAGGATTTAGCCCAAATGAGAGCCATAATGGCAATCTGCGATGCAGCTTCTTGCTGACGGCCACGGTTTTTTACCCTGGTTGTGAAATAACTTCAACCAATCATACCTGCATGAGAACCGTTATATAGTCTGATTTACATTTTAGTAAAAAGTAAATGGTGATGAAAAGATGAGCGAAGTGATGCGAGAAGTATTGGATTCATTAGCGAAAATCGGGAAGCAATGGGGCTTAGGGGAATCAGTGGGACGTGTCTGGGGCTTCTTACTCTTCAAGTCCTGCCCCGTGACGCAGCGCGAGATAGAAGAAGGCACGGGTTACAGCCGGGGATTAGTTAGTCGAAGTTTGAAGAGATTGGAACTGGGACCAATGATTGAAGTAACGAGAGAGGGCAGGGAAATCCTGTATTTTGCTAATACCTCGTTAGCAGAGGGTTTTGGTGAGCTAATGAAACATTTCCTTACTGATAGAATCAAGCCGATGATAGAACTTCTGTCCGATAATTCAGATAAAATTGGGGATGAAAAAGTGAGAGCGACTTTTCTTGCACTCATAAACGAGTATAAGAAATTGAACCTCGCAGTTCTCCTCTTTTCCAAATTGATAGACGACATAAATACGATGACAGGGGATGTAGAGGACGTAGAAGAGCTTGCAACGAAAATATCTATAAAGATAGATAGTAATGGGGAGGAGGTGATAAGAAATGGATAATAAGGTAATATTAAAATTGCTATGCGTCTTTGGCATAGCGTTTTTTATTGTATCTTCGCTTTTGCCTTTGTTTATACCACAGGCAGATGCGGCTTTCGCTTCCGTCACGATAACGGACGCAAGACCGACGGAGTTGCATCCTGGTGACACGAAAGAAGTAACGGTGACAGTGAAGAACAACGGCGGGCGGGATGCAAAAGATATTAGACTGGCGTTTCAAGGTACCGACAATTTATCTGTCATAGGACCCACGGTGGCGCAGATAAATACGCTGATTTCATGGCAATCAAAGGACGTGGTAATTACCGTGCATGTGAAAGAGGAAGCGCAAAATGGTATTTATTCCCTTCCCGTAGCATGTTCGTGGCGGGACTTCTACCTTGATCCGGCAAAGGGTTATGTAACTACTAACAAAACAAAAGAGCAATTAGGCATTTCTTTCAACGTGATAGGAACAGGAGTGCTAAACATTGGCGATATAACCACAGATCCTGCAGACATAAAACCAGGGGACGATAATGTGAAATTGACTGTGGATATAGAGAACAGTGGCGAAGCCGCAGCGAAGGATGTAGAAGCTAAATTGCTTTGCAATGCCGAATTCAAACCTTCATGGTCTGGAACAGACCGCTCGTATATCGGCAGGTTGAATTCCGGCGATTCGAAAGAAGCTACATTCTACGTTGACGTTTCTGACAATATAGAATCGAATACATACACAATACCCATGCGGATAAGCTATAAAGATACGAGGGGCGGAGAGTACGAAGCGATGCGTTCTGTGGAGATACTGGTGGAGCCAAAACCTGATTTTGTGATTGTTTCTTTCCATACGGAGCCTGAGAGTATAAGCGCAGGCGATAATGCGGTGAAGCTGCACGTGAAGGTAAAGAATGTGGGTTCGGAAAAGGCGCAATCAGTGAGTGTGCGGATTACAGACGAGGCGGATGTGCCCTTCGACTACGAAGTGAAGAGCGATTACGCGGGTACTTTGAAGGTGGGTGATGCACGAGAAGCGATACTGGAGTTCGATGTGAAGAAGAAAGCGGAGCCGAAGGTATATTCGCAAGGTATAGAGATTCGATGCACGGGAGACCGTGACTTAGGCGATGACAATGTATATATCTTTGATAAGCAAATCCTGCTGGAAGTGACGTCAGGCAGTTCTTCAGTTCCCGGGTTTGAGGTTCTATTCGTCATTCTCGCATTTGTTTTCGCCTTCGTCATTGTAAGGAGAAGAATAGGAGTGTAAAACCCATGTCAAGATACCCAAATCCTTTCTCCCATCTCCTCTCTCTCCACTCCCATCTACAAGCAAGAATAAGATAAAATGGTGCTAAAAGGAAAGATAAGCATAGAAAGAGCATTGACGAAATTGGCTTCGTTGCAATGCCGGCATTATAAGAAGATAATAGTGGCATCACTGATACTAACGGTGTTTTTAGGCTATGGCGCGACAGAGCTGCAGTTTCAAGGTAATATAGCGAAAGAAATGCCGCAGGATTTGCCTGTCTTTGTTTTACAGGAAAAGATAGCGAGTAAGTTCAGACGAGAAGAGTTCATGATTATCGCGGTTTGCTTGAACGACGAGACCGGCGCAAAAGACATACCCCGCGATATACGAGACCCGAAGGTAATCGAATCAGTAGTGGAATTGCACGAACGGCTTGAAGCAGAATCTTCTATTGAAAAGGTTCAGTCAGTAGCTCCTTTTTTTCGAGAAGGTGTGCCGGATGACTTAGAAGGAGTGAAGAAGAAGTTAGCTTCTGCTCCAGGCACAGAACAGTTTTTCAACCGAGATTTTAGCATTATGCTTGTCTATGCCAGTCCAATAGCGGGCTTAAGCGAAGAGAAGGTGAAGGAAGCGACGGATATGATACAGAATGACGTTGATGCAATAACAAAACCCGCAGGCGTGGATTATAAAATAACTGGTATGGCTCCGTTGATAAATGAACTATTAAGGTTGATGCGCGAGGACATGATTTTCACTACCTTTGTAGCCGCGATTATCATTTTTGGGTTACTGGCATTGCTGGAGCGGTCGTTCACGAAGGGCTTTCTCGTATTCCTACCACTGATTTTTGCGATTATATGGACTTTCGGGACTATGGGCTTTCTTGGAATACACATATCTATCAGTACGGTTATAATAGGTGCTGTTATCATCGGTCTGGGTGTAGAATATGGAATATTCATGGTCGCGCGGTATTATGAAGAACGTGAGAGACATGGCACTGCGGAATCGTTAAAAATTGCGGTAACAAATATAGGAGCCTCAACATTTGGCTCTGCGGCAACGACAACTGCTGCTTTCTTCGCTTTAACGCTTTCCGTGATGCCGATGATTCAGCATCTGGGGCAGACACTTGCTTTAGGTATAATCTTCTGCTGGGTCGCAGCCGCAGTAGTAAATCCGTGCTTTATCGTGTTTGAAGAGGGATTAGAAGCGAGGAAATTAGCGGGATTGTTGCAAAAATGGATAAGAAATGAAAGATAAAATAGGGGAATGGGGAAAAGGCCCGTTGAAGACGTATGCAAAGTTCGTGGCGCATCACGCCCTTATTGTTTTGGCTATATTCCTTATGTTCACCATTTTCATGGGTTATCAAGCCTCATTGATGGAAACGGCAGGAATATCGCAGAAGGAATGGCTTCCTGAAGATATAGAAGTGATAAATACGTTCGAACTAATAGCAGACCAATTTGCGGGAAGCTTCACTAAGACTACAATCGTAGTGCAAACAGAGCCGAGCTATGCGAAATCCAAGGAGATACGGGATGTCAGAGACCCTGAAGTACTGAGATACGTTGATTTGCTCGCAGAACGAGCCAAGCTTGTTGATGGTGTGGTGAGTGCGGAAAGTGCTGCAGATGTGATAAAAGAAGTGAATGGCGGTAGAATACCGGGTTCTTTGCGCAGCGTAAAGTCACTGTTGAAAAAAAACGAAGTGGCAGAGCAAAGGATAAGCAATTATATCAGCGATGACTATTCAATGACAGTAGTAAGGTTGAACATCTTAGAGGATGTAAATGAAGAAGAGGTAGTTGCGGGATTAAGAGAAGCGATGAATATAGATAAACCACATAGTGTATCTGTTGATATGACTGGCGATACAACGAGTCCCGTGATAATGGTAACGATGCAAGAACTCATTAAGTCAACGATGTCGGAAACAGCTCTTGTCTGCTTTGCTGCTATCCTACTCATTCTTATCATTATATTTGCCTCTGTTAAACATGGTCTTATTGCTTTACTAACGATTGTTTTTGGCTCTGTATGGGCATTTGGCACGCTCGTCTTGATGGGAATGAAGATAACACCGCCTACATCTGCTGGGCTTGCGATGATAATGGGCATCGGGATAGATTTTGGCATTCAGGTAACGAAGAGGTTTAGATATGAGCTGCAACAAACTTCAGGAGATCAAAATGCTCCCCGCAGAAACCGTGAGGATGCAATGGTTGATTCGCTATGCAATGTGTTCTATCCGATGACGATAACGACATTAGCGGCAGTGGTAGGATTTAAATGTCTTTCACTCGGTAAACTGCCATTGATGGAGGATATGGGGACGATGATGGCAACGGGAGTGGTGTTCTGCATGGTTGCGGCGTTGACGGTGGTGCCTGCGGTTCTGGTGTTGTTGGAGAGGAAAAGAGAAGATAATGCCTAAGATGAGCAATGAGACGTGAAGTAATAATCCAGTGGGATCGAAGGTCATTAGACCATATCTCTAAACATAAAATCTATGAGAAGGAAGTAGAGAGAGCGGTGAACGGGAGAATCCTAATACGAAATACATCAAGGAAAGGTAAAAAACTAAAAAAGGTGATAGGAGAATCTCATGGAAGGATTTTATTCATCATTTTAGAATTGTATAAGGATAAATATAGGGTCATCACTGCGAGGGATGCCACTCTGACTGAAAAGGAGTTATATAAGATAAAGGGGAAATATTAATTATGCGAAAAGTAAAAATTGAAAGCATGGATGATTTAGAAGCGTTGCTAGAAGATGAATGGGTGGAAGTACCTGAAGGACTGCATGCAAAGTTTGTTTACAGCGTAGACCGGGAAAATAACAAATTAACAATTGTGCTTCCGGAAGAAATCGCTAAAAAGATTGGAAAGCGGCTGTTTGCTTCATTCAATGAAGGAAAGATAGTTATCAGCGAAATTAAGGAATAAATGGGAATAAATAGAAAATTCAGGAAACTGCTAAACGCACAGCTTCGTGATACTACCGTAGGCGATATTATGGAACCAGAGGTCGTCACGATTAACGAAGATGCGACTTTTGCACAGTTATATTCTTTGATTAGTGAATATCACCACCTAGGCTATCCGGTGGTTAATAAAGAGAATGAAACAACAGGGGTTGTCTCGTACAAAGATTTGTTTCGCGTGAAACGGGAAGACTGGAACAGTATTCGTGTTAAAGAAAGGATGAGTACACGCTTAGTTTGTGTCAGTCCAGGTGATGGTGTTACAGAAGCGGCGGAGAAGATGACAAATGCGGGAATTGGTAGATTGCTCGTGATGGAAGACGATAGGCTTGTAGGGATTGTGTCACGCAGTTCTATTATGGACGGGGCAATAAAAAGGTTGTTATTTTGACTTTAGAAAGGTTGATTCATTAGGTTATTGTTAAAAGATTCATACCTATGAAACTTTATATAGCATTTTATTCATAGTATAAATCAATCATGGTAAAAAGGAATTATATCGCAGATATAGAAAAGGCATTGAAAGAAGGAAAGGAACCAATAGAGTTACTGAACGTTATTTTAGGCTTTCTTAATTTTAAGCCAATAGAAATCAAAATTTATAATCTTTTACTAAATTCTTCGTTAACGATAAAACAAATTCAAAACCTGCTGCATCTTTCAGAACGAACAATACGGAAATATATCCAGAGATTAGACCAGGAAGGATTTATAATTAAAAAGGTGGAGGCGGGTAAAAGGCTTAAATACGTTTATACAGGGGTTCCTATTCAGGAAGCATGGAAGAAGGTAAAAGGTAAAATACAGGAAATATTAGATGAGATTACCAGAGTTCTGGAAATAAAGGCTGTACTCTTTTAAGTTAAAAATTCTGTCATTTTCCCGCTTTGTTAAGTATGCGATTAACATTCGAAGTGCAATATTTGGGTTGACACCTGACGCCTAACTTTCTATTTACGAACATCTCTTCCAATCCTGAAAATTTTAGAATTACTTTAAAGATTTTTTTGCCATGTCTCCACCGGTAGTAAGGATATGATAGTAAACTGCCAATCATAACAATTTTATTTATTTCCGGTTTCCATGTGTTTATATCATAGCGACCACATCTCGCAAGGATATCCCAGTGTAACTCGTCGAGATTTTTAAGGTCTTTATGTTTTTGCTGTCTCAGAATACACTCTTCCTCTGACGTGAAGAGAAGCGGAACGTAAAGGATTTTGGCACCTTTAAGTCTATCGAGAAGGTTGATAGTAGCGAGTATATCCTCTTTCTGTTCCCCCGGCAAACCTAAAATTAAAGTCGCTAACGGATGGATATCATTATCATTTAGAATCCCTACCGATTGAACAACAATCTCTTGCCATTGTTCAGGTTTATATGGTAGCATCTTTCCTCGCATATATTTTTCCATTAATCGCACACTACCTGTTTCTATTCCTACTTCGATAGAAGCACAACGTTTGCCGTTGCACCGCCATAAAGACTTCTCAACAAGTATCGGGGCTATTTCCTCTACAATTTTTCTATCGTAAACTACAGGAGCAAGAGAGGCATGGGCAATCTGTATGTAATCGACACCTTCGATCTTGTCTATATCTTGAATAAGTTTTATAATCGCTTCCCTGTTTGGAATGAAATTTGGTTTTGATTTGTATAGAAACACATCATCGGTCTGAAGAAGGATTGCTCGTGTTCCACTTTTTGCATTCAGCGCAACTTCTTTTAGAATATGTTTCAGGGGGAGGGAATATCGCTGACGCAGTGTAGGTGAGCAGAACGCACATCCCCGACCACAACCACGTGTTATTTCAACTGTTCCATAGATAGAAGGTTTTTTTATGGCAGGGATTTCTTTATCTTCCGGTATTTGCATTGTGATTACTTTATCAAGTTTTTCACCATTCAGAGCTTTTCTGAAGATTTGTATGAGCGAGTGCTCCGCCTGCCCGATTAAAATTGTATCTATGCCGAGCTTGTGTTGCATATTTGCACTTGAAATTTGCCAGGCACCTGAGCCACCAACAATAATTTTAGCCCCGGATTTTCTGAGTGCGGGATTGGAAAGCAGGTTTTCAAATTCTACTAATGTTGCAGGCTTCCCATTTATGCCGAAGATACTGGTGTACGTTCTGCTTACGAAACCTATACCCAGTGGGTCCATTGTAGAGATACCAATAATTTTTGTTTTTGGTCCGATAAAACGGTGAAGGTTTGTGGGATACACTGTAACTACATTTTCCTCGCCAAACTCTTCGATTAGCAATGATTCGACTTTTCTTAAGCCATACGGTGCGAACTTTGCGGTGCCATCCTGGTTGAAGGGAACCGGTGGATAAAGCTTTTTTCGTACGAGGATTTTTGGAAAACCACCCGAAAAAGCGATAAATGGGTTAAGATTAAAATCACTCATTTCAATCATTGATGCTGTCAGAACTATCGGCACACCATCATTTTCTGGCATTTTGCCAATCATCTTGTGTGAATACATTTATACATATATATGAATTATTTGTAACATATATAAATGGTAAGAAAAAGTTTTTATTATTACATCCTCGCATAATTAAAGGAGGTAAAAATCATGGAAGAAAAAGAGAGTGAAGTAACAAAAGCTGTTAGAGAAGCGGTGGTGAAAGCGGTTGAGAAAGGAGAAGACATAAAAGAAAAGATAAGTGAGATTACCAAGGATGCCGTTAAGAAGGCATTAGAGGGAGCCGAAGTTACACGAGAGAAAGTGGAATCTGTGGCTAAAGAAGCAATGAAAGGTGCAATCGAAGGTGCACGGAAGGCAGAAGTGGAAGCTGCGGATATCATCAAAGGGGCTGCTGAGGGCATAATCGAGGGAACGAAGCAGGCTGGTGCTAAAGCCGCGGACCTCGCGGAACATGCCGCAGAAGCAGCTCTGGACTCCGCAAAAGAAGCGGGCGATAAGGCGGTGGAAGTGGTGAAAGGTGTCGTAAAAGGGTTTCTTGAAGCCGTCAAAGAGGTCTTAGAGAAGAAGAAAGAATAAGAAAATGGCGATTCGCAAGATCGGTGTGATAAGCCGCACGTATCGCCATGTCAACCGCTATCGCGAGATAATCGCAATATTAGTAAAGTATGGTTTTGGTGATGTATTAGCGAAGCTGGAGTTACAAAAACATCTCGATTTCGGTAAGGGCTTCATATTGGGTAAAGCTGCCGCGGAGATAGCTGCCCTCTCTCGTTGGGAACGGGTGCGAATGGCTCTGGAGGAGCTTGGACCAACTTTTGTCAAATTTGGTCAGATTATGAGCACCAGACCGGATATGATACCGCAAGAGCTTATCACCGAACTGGAGAAGCTTCAAGAGGATGTGCCTCCATTTTCTACGGAAGAGGCTAAACGGATCATCGAAGAGGAATTGGGGAGTTCTGTTGACAGTATTTTCAAAGATTTTACGGATTCTCCTATTGCCTCCGCTTCTATTGCACAGGTGCATAAAGCGGTATTGCCCGATGGAGAAGAAGTGGCAGTCAAGGTTCAACGTCCTGGCATCGACCGGATCATCGAAGTAGATTTGGAGATAATGCTCCACGTTGCCACACTTGTCGAGAGACATCTTAAGGAACTGGACATTGTGGACCCCGTGGGAATAGTAGAGGAATTTGCACGTGTAACCAGGAAGGAGCAGAACTTTAGAATCGAGGCGGCACATATTGAGCGTTTTGCGAGCAATTTCCAGTCAGACATGACAATTCACGTGCCTCAAGTCTATCGTGAATTTTCCTCAAGTAAAGTCTTGACGATGGAGTTTATTGCCGGGATAAAAGTCTCAGAAATCATAAAAGTGCAGGCTCAGGTTCAAAATCTGGGAATTAATCCAAAAGTTGTGGCAGCACGAGGAGCGGATCTTGTTCTGATGCAGATATTTGAACACGGCTTTTTCCACGCTGACCCCCATCCGGGGAACATCAGGGTATTGAAAGACAGCGTCATTTGTTTCTTAGACTACGGAATGATGGGGTCTCTGTCAGCACGGCATCGAGAAGACATGGCGGACATTCTCATTGGGATTGTAAATAAAGATGAAAGTAAAATCACGAAAACTATTTTGAAATTATCTGAGTATAGACAAATTGTGGAGAGTGAGAAGTTAGAATCAGATATCGCCGAACTTATCGAACTCTATGCCTATGGTACACTTAAAGAACTCGAAATAGGAAGTCTGCTACACCGTATAATGAGTGTGGTCGCGGAGCATCAGTTGAAAGTGCCTCGGGACTTCTACCTGCTTGCAAAAGCACTGGTGACCATTGAAGGTGTGGGTAGGGAACTGGACCCAGAGTTCAATGCCGCGAAACACGCTGAACCGTTCGCAAAGAAGTTGATCATGGATCGTATGAGTCCCCGGAGGTTAATTGGAGATTTCTATCACTCCGCCACTGAAGCAAGCTTGCTGGTGCGTGACCTTCCCGCAGAAGCGAGGGAGATACTAACACTGATAAAACAAGGCGAAGCAAAGATAAAATTTGAGCACAAAGGTCTTGACCCGATGCTCAAAACTCTCGACCAGATTACTAATCGTATGGTGTTTGCAATTGTTCTGGCGTCGCTCGTGATTGGTTCAGCCCTTATTGTTCTTTCCGGTGTCCCACCGAAATGGCACGAGATCCCGGTTATTGGCATCGTTGGCTTTCTTGGAGCGGGAATAATGGGTTTTTGGCTGTTATTTTCCATTTTGCGGTATGGTAAGATGTAGAAACGCCTATACTCTTTTTGGAACGGCGATAAAGGAAAGCCCCTCTCATTTCAATCATTAATTGTATCTGTCAGAACTATCGGCACATTACCATTTGCTGGCATTTTATTCTCAAACCTTTATATGAAGCTATTTATGCATATATATGAACTATTATATAACATGTATATTATGAGCGTGACGAAGAAGCGGAAAAGATGAAGATAAAAGAATACTTCAAGATGCTGCGGGTCAAAGAATGGATAAAGTTCTACACACTTATCCCACTTATAGGTGCAGTTTTAGCACATGCTACGCCCTCTATTTTTATTTTAGTAGGCGTAATCTTCTTCTGCGTGATTGGCTATGGGTTCGTCATAAACAACTATTTCGACGTTGAAATAGACAAACGGCATAAGAAAAAAGTCATGCAGGGTAAGAATCCGCTCTCGACGGGTAAAGTAACGAAAAAAGGAACCTTTATGCTCATGGGTGTGCTGCTCGCAATTCCAATCGCACTTTCCTGTTTTTTAACTCAAAACGGTCTTTTATTCACGCTGTTGTGTATTCTTTTCCTCACGCTCTATTCAATAAAATACATAAGGCTCAAAGAACGGTTTATTGCAGATATAATAACTCATGGTATGATGTTTGGTTTATTTCCCTTTTTAGCGGGGTTTACGCTGGCAGGAGGTGATTTAAATGCTCTAACTCTATTACTCGCATCCATGTTTATGATACTTGGTTGTGGGGCTTTACTCACGCATCAAATAAATGATTACGAGGAAGATTTGGGGAATTCGAGTACCACGGTTGTTAGAGTGGGTCTGAATGGAGGTTTGGCTATGCTTTGCTTTTTTATTCTCCTATCTATTGTGAATTTAGAGCTGATTGCTCATTGTTCTGATATTGGAATGATGTTTCACGGCGGTGCGTTTGCGTATTTAATCGCATATCCACTGTATACATGCAGAGGTGAGATCCAGGGTGTTATCAATAATTATTCCTGCGCTGAATGAGGAAGAGAATATTGAGGGATGCCTCAAATCGCTGGAAGAGCAGGATCTGGATCGGAGCGAGTATGAGATAATCGTGGTGGATGGAGAATCTACTGATAGGACAAGGGAGATAGCTCGCGTCTATGCGGATAAGGTCATTCCCCAGAGAAGTGAAGGAATTGGTGGTGCGAGAAGAGACGGTGTAGAAGCATCAAACGGCGAGATCCTGGTATTTACCGATGCGGATACGATTCACGAAAGGCGCTGGCTGAGAGTAATCTCAGAGAATTTAAAGAGCTATGACGTAAGCACGGGGCCCATTCTATTTTATGATGGCAACTACAAATCAAATCTACTACGATTGTGGCGAAAGATATATATCCTGTTCCACCTTTTCGATTTCTACTGGCTGATCGGGTCTAATATGGCGATTAAAAGGGGAACATACCAGCGAATAGATGGTCACCGGAATATCTCACTGCTGGAAGACTTCGATATATCTGTGAAGACGTTCAAAGAAGGGGACGTTCTCAGCAAGTACGATAAGAATCAACGTGTGTATACCTCTGCGAGGCGGCTGGATAATCTACTCACCTATTTCCTAATCTACGCATACGGCCATTACAATTATCATCTGGCCAGGAATTTTGGCCGTCTGGTGGACTACCCCGCTTTCGATAGGATGGATTTAAAGACGATTCTAAATATTGCAGGTATCCAAAAGATAAACGATCTCTATACTAATTTACGTTCCGGTATTGGTAAGAAGGAGGGATAATGAATACAATTAACTATAACTTAGCGTGTCTTTAGGGTTTATTTTCTTCGCAGGGACTCCATAATGAAACGTTCTTTTGGGATTCCCTTAGATAAACGTCGCCTAAAACGCCGATGATAATTCCACCAGCTAAATCAGATAATAAAACTAAAATATTTATGGTGCAAAAATAATTAGTGAAGAGATGAGCGATAATGAAGCAGATAGAAACCTAATTGCATATTGTGGTCTTTACTGCGGCGATTGTTTTGCCCACAAGGGAAAGATTGCGGATTTAGCAAGAGACCTCAGAAAAGAATTGAGACAGTCAAAGTTCGATAAGACCGCAGAATCTTTGTCTGACATTTCATTCTTCAAGGTATTTGAAAACTACGGGCAGTGCTATGAGGTGTTGGGCGCGTTAGTGAAATTCCGCTGTAAGAATGCCTGTCGTGATGGTGGCGGTCCGCCGTTCTGTAAGATACGAAAATGCAGCCAGAAGAGAGGTATTGTAGGGTGTTGGGAATGCGATGAATTTGAGACCTGCGAAAAGCTGGAGTTTTTAAAACCAGGTCACGGGGATGCGCATCTGAAGAACTTAAGGAAGATCAAGAAAAGAGGGATTGAGGAATTCCTTAAAGGGAAGAAGTATTGGTATAATAAGATGAAGTAAGAAATATCCTGCAAACATATTTAATGGTTGATTGACGTGGATTTGAAATGAGGTGAAAGAAAAATGGAAATACCAACTTTATCGGAAGAAGAGAAGTGGGAGATGATGCGCGAGATATTCGTGCTGAACAAGCAAATAGATGTGGGCTTCATCATGCAAATGGGAACGGAGAAGATGAGTGAATATGCGGAAATGACCTCTCAGCAATATGCAGATATGTTGCGCGCACAGGGCAAAGATGACGCAATCGGCTTTGCGATGAGTGAGGCGATAGTCCGTAAGAATTTGATGGGGAGCGATGTTGAAGTTGAGGGCAATCCCAACGAAGCAACTTTGAATCTAAAGAGAGACGGATTCGTGATGACTGCAATAAATCTCATAAAAAAAGGACTGTTGCCTATAAGTAAAGAGGAATTTCAACATGGATGTATTGAGGGCTATTTCAAACCAAGAGCTGAGAAACTGGGCTTGGAATTGGACGTTGAATATACAGATGAGGGATACAGGATAAAGATATCCAAAAAGTAAACCATGAAAGGAGGTAGATAAAATGCCAACAATAACTCATTTTATAGTGCCGGCAGATGACATGGAGCGAGCGAAAAGGTTCTACGCCGAATTATTTGATTGGAAAATTGAAAAATTCCCGGGACCAATAGATTACTATGCGATTACCACTACCGCTGAAAACGGCGAAGAAGGTCTTGGTGGTGGGCTGGGAAAAAGAGAAGAACCACAAGAGGCAATTGTCAACTATGTTGATGTTCCGTCAGTGGATGTGTATATCGCCAAAGTTGAAAAACTCGGTGGTAAAGTGGTGGTGCCCAAGACGGCTGTGCCAGGCATAGGATAT
>JAPWVK010000115.1 GCA_029241965.1 Candidatus Methanophagales archaeon | reverse complement strand
TGGAAGTAAGTGCGCTAAGAGTTTCGCGCTCATCTTTGGCAAGTGTCACGATATATTTTTTCATATTCAATCATCCCTGATTTATTATGAAAAACATAGGTTATATCTCTTGCGACATTATAACCTTGACATGACACTAGTTATATCTATTAGGTTTCCTCCGCCTAATAAAGGAATCTCTATCCATGCCAAAAAGACTGAAAGTATAATTATTACTCCTCCAACTCTCCCTATGAGATCTCCTTTTAATGTTAATGTTATCTCCTTCTCTCCGCCTTCAGCCATCAGAATCACCTCTTTGTTTTATTTAATCTTTTCTTTCCCTTCTCTTTTACACAGTAATGATACAAAATGTATAACCATATAAACTTATTTTTGGTTGCTTTTCCACTGCAAAAAACTCTATGCAGCACTATCTGATTTTCTACCTTAACTCCGCATGGATGGGGAATAGCACATGATAAAAAGCAGAAATTCGAAGTCAATTCGTCATTTAAGTCTGTTACGATTGGTTTTTTATGGCACTAACATATTCCCTATATAGGGGATGGGAGGAGACAATGGTATCTGTCCTATTTAGTGTTTGATCAGCAAAAGATAAGATATTACGAGGTATTTGGTGAGACATATCCCCTAAGTGATTCGGAGTTAGGGTTAAATATCAGAATTTTTTGTCTATGCTTTTTAACCATCTCTTTTGCCCAATCGAAGATTTTGGTTTCATCTTCTTTTGTGGGTGCGATAACAAAGCCTTCAGTGTAGCCGTTCCAGCAGTCAAAGGATAGACCTCCTTCGGCAAATTGAGATGCAAGCTGTTCCTGATATGAAAGCCAGTTGTCGTTGTAACCATATTTTTCTCGATAAAGCCTCCAACTCAATTTAGTGTCATCAAATCCAGCCATTACGGCATAAATCGTTGGGATTCTGGAATCAATTACTTTTAAGTATTTTTCTTCCACCAAATCAACTCTTTCTTTTTCTGTTGGTGTTTGCCCAAATGCCTTTCCTTTTCCTTCATTAAATGGGTTAAATGGATTGAAAGCAAGAATGCTCTTTTGTTGCTCTAAATAATTTGGGTTTATTCCATACTCTGCCGCGTAAGGTCCGGTCGCAGTGAAATCAATTACAAATCCAATTTCCTTTCCAGTTTTTTCTCTTACTCTTTGTGCAACCTCATCAAAAGTGTCGGCAAATTCCTTTTCATTCACTGGACGTGAAGCAACAGAGTTAATTAACCAAAATACCATTTTCTCTTCTCCGTCCTTGTTATACATTTTCAGCCAGTTTTCATGCTCCCTAAATTCATTTATTAAGAAGATAAGTTTTTCTTCAAACTTTGAAGTGTTTTGAGGAAAATGCGTCCAAAACATATAATTGCTTGAATAATAGTTGTCTTCAATAAATGGAACAACCAATAAATCGAATTCTTCTGCTATTTCAAATGTGTCATGAATCGCTTTTAGATCGGATTTCATTGGACTGTAAATTCCCTCAGGATTCCAATAGGAAACTTTAATTGTGTTGAGACCTAGTTCTCTCATTTTGCTTATTTGTTTTGATGTGTTTTCCTCTCCCCACCTCAAATAACTTTCATCGAGCGGATGTCTTGAGTAAAGAGGTTCATGCTTTGGTCCGAGCGAGGGCCCAGAGAAAAACAAAGTGGTGTAAATCATTTCACCCCTATGCGAAGGATTTGCAATTCTTCCCCAAGAACGTTTTTCTTCTGATTTCTCTTTGCTTGACTCCAACTTTACAGCAGGTATTCCGTCTTCATAAACTTTTCCATTCGTATCCACAAACTCAGTGCAAGTGATAGTTCCATCTACGGTAGTAACATTTTGACTATGATGTATCTGTGGATAAGAACCCGTAATGATCTTGTATTCGTAGGTAGTATTCGCTTCAAGAACAAATGGCTTAAATTCTATGTAGTGATAGTCGCCCTGACCCTGATAACTACCCCATGTGCCGTTGGCTATCTCTACATCGTTTTCATAAAAAGCAGCATATTCGCTGTGGCCTCCGGTTCCCGTGCATGGATAAGTATACATTCGATGAACAGTAAGGTTGTGACTGAGTCTCAACGTGCCACGATGAGTGCCCATTATACCGGGATATGAACCATTGCCAGTATCAAAGATTGAAGATTCTACGGTACACCAGAATGTTGCATTATCTCGCTTGGTGCTATCGGCATACGAGTGAATCTCAATGCACATGCTTTCTGTTGTTGATGTTGCAGTGTTAGGTATGTGAACGTCTAAAGATAAACTATAACTGGCATGGTTTTGCAATAACGGTGTTTTGTACGGTAATGAAACTATCTTATCATTAGCCATCAGCTCAACCACCCAGTCAGCAGGAATTCCGGTGACCGGGTCAACCACGATTATATCAGGCACCGTGCCGTTGTTTGTCACTGTGACATTAAATGAGAGTGTATCGCCAGGTGCTCCCGTTTGCTGTGCAGGAACTGCGTTTATCAAGACGTTATTTGTTGGTGGCAGAGGTGTCGCCATAACTATTATAGTACTCAGCAGCATACAGACAAGTATCAGAAGAATTTTTGTCTTTTCAATCATTCCTTTCTTTTCCTCCTTCGTGCATTCTACCTTGTTATACTTTTTCTATCTACAACATAAAAAAGAAAAAATGTGCCAACTGGCGTATCCTCTCCATATTGATTGGGAATGGACGGAAGATAAACTATACGGTGCTCCCCCTTTTAAATAGGGTTAATTAATTAAGCGAGCATATGAAGATCAATCCATCAAAACCAAGGGGCAGATAAAAAGCTATAGATACCTCTAAAATCCAAAGTAGTTTCCTCACACAAATAGCTTAGTGTTATTGCCCAATCTAAAGTTATGGAAGGCATACTCAACACGAAACATAAGTTATATCAACTCTACCCACTGTCATCATCGTATGGTAAAGAATCACATTCTCGCAAAAGCCCGCGCACTATCCGATACAGGAGTACAGCCGAGTGACTTCGACTATGATTCCCACGATTGGGGCTGCCTGCGCTACCTTCTGGAGTTGTAGAGTTTTCTGAACCGGCTTTAGAAAACGGGATGGGCACGAGGGTGCCGGGAGTTCTTAAACACCGCCCTTACTTGGCTCACCGAGAACGAAGAACTGCAGAAATATGACGGGCATGATTACACCGCCGCTTCGATGCTGTCCCTATTCCTATTTGCGAAATTAGCGAGGATATACATAGAAGAGACGCTAGACTTCCTGACCTCAAATAAGTCGCGTATGAAGCAGATAGGACTTGAGACTGTACCCACAAAAGGGGCAGTAACAAAGGGCAGGAAGCGAATGGGCACTGATTTCAACAGAATTCTTGGGCT
>JAPWVK010000114.1 GCA_029241965.1 Candidatus Methanophagales archaeon | reverse complement strand
TTTCCCATCAAGTAATAATATGCTGTATATTTAAATAGGCTAAGTATCCACTCCAACTAACGAGTTAATGCGTTACATATCACATATTGCATGAATATTGCAGGGGAAGTTCTAAAATAGGGGGGAGCTATACAAATACAACTATCTAATCTAAATATATACTTTTCTTATTGAGATAGATTTTGTTGCTGTGGGAATAGCGGAGGCTGATGCCTAAATAGTTGTTGTTGATGATATTGTTGTCTGTAAAGGTGTTATTGTTGCTGTAAAAGTAGATGTAAATGCAGTATCCATCGTTGCGCGCATTGTTACCTGTACTATTATTGTTACATGAATAGGTTCGCCCCGATTAACATACTGCGTTGTTGCGGAAGTGCAGCAGACACATACGCCTTTACCGACGAAAAAGTAACATATACACAAATTCAGATAACTAAAACAATGCACGACATAATCAGCTTCTTAACGCGAATACCCATACGAAAACAGACAAGAATAGAAGCAGTAGCAGCAAAGACGTACCTATTCCCACTCGCTGCTTTATTTATTGGCTTATTCGTCGCCGTAGTAGCTTTTGTCTCTTTCTGTTTTTTCGGTTCGGCACCAGAAATAGCAGCTTTGTTCACACTACTCGCAATTTATCTTGTCACCGGCTTGATACACTTAGACGGCTTAGCTGATTTCTTTGACGGACTAATGGCAAGTGGCGACAGCAGAAAAAAGCACAATGCGATGAAGGACGTTAAGATAGGAATAGCAGGGGTATTCGCCGTTGTATTTGTTACCCTCTTGAGTTTTTTTGCTATTGATACATTAGGTGCAACCGAGGGTACTGTTAGCCTTGATTTAGACGCTTTTTACAAATTCGCGGCGGTATTCGTAATCGCAGAAGTTTCAGCAAAGCTAAGTATGAATACCTGCTTGTTACTTGGCAGAGGATCCGATATTGAGTCAGGAATGGGTGCTTTGTTTATACGTTCCACTACTATGCCGAAATACCTGTTTGCGCTTATTTCTGCCGTGCTTATTTCTTTAATCTTTACTTCGTTCTCGGTTCGGTTTTTCATCGTGTTTAGTGGCATCATAGTTGCAGTTTTTAGCTCTTACGTTGCGAAAATGAATTTCGGTGCGGTAACCGGTGATGTCGTTGGTGCGTCTAACGAGCTCGCAAGATGTTTGGCACTGCTTATATGGGCTATTTTATGTGTTTAGAGACAGTCCTACAATTACCGACCTTTTGGACAATAAAGAAAAAAATCATGAGTTTATTTATTATAAATCCAATATGAAATTAGTATTGAGCAAGAGATAAAAAATGCAGTTAATGATTCCACATCCGGGACATTTCGATGCTTTGAAGGATATAATAGAAGTAAAAGAAGCAGAGGGTTTGAATGAAGTGGGCGAAGTCTTCATGGGTGGCTCTCCAGAAGTGATGGGTAGCGGAAGAGGCGTGCTGCATGCGCCACTAATAGAAGAAATAAAGGAACAGACCGAATATGCACACCAGCACGGTATAAAAATGGATATCGTAATGAATTCCACGTGTACCGGGGCACATCACCTGACTTTCGAGGGCTATAAGATGTTTACGTGGTACTTCAACGAACTGAACAAAGCAGGTGTGGATGGTATAATAGTCGCGGAGCCGTATCTCGTAGAGCTTCTACGTGATTTCCCGATGAAGACCATCGTATCCGTTTTATCTTATGTTGAATCGCCACAGCGTGCTAAATTCTTTGAAGACCTCGGTGCTGATGTGATAACCGTAGATACGAACATAAACCGGCATTTTAAGGTTTTGGAAGGGATAGTAAAGGCGGTTAATTGCGAAGTTAAGCTGATAGTGAACGAGGGGTGTTTGTACCGGTGCCCATTCAGGTATTCGCATTACAACCTTGCCTCGCATCTTAGCAGTCTAAATCAACCGCGCTTCCCGCTTTTCGCTCCCGATTTCTATTTCGATAAGTGCATAAACATCCGCTTGAGAGACCCCACTCAAATATTAAAGTCGGCGTGGATTAGACCAGAAGATTTAAAAGATTACGAAGCAATCGGCATAACGAGTTTCAAGCTATCCGGACGTACGAAAGCGGTGAACTGGATTATAGATTGCATGAGGTTCTATTCTCAACGGTCGTTCAAGGGCAACCTGCTGGACATCCTGGACTGTCCACAAATGCTCAGGGATATGTTTTATATAGATACCGAAAAGCTGGAAGGTGCAATAGACCACTGGAAGAACTGCCGCAAAGTCTGTGGCGAATGTGGCTATTGTAACGAACTAACAAAGGAGGCGTTAACTATAATCAAATGAGATTAATAATTCCGCATCCCGGGCACTTCGCAGCGTTGCAGGAGATACTGGAGTGTAAAGAGTCCGAGGGTCTGAAAGACGTAGCGGAGGTTTATATGGCCGGCTCGCCCGAGGTGATGGGCAGCGGAAGAGCGACACTACATGCAGCACGTATTGATGAGGTGAAGGAACAAACCGCGTATGCACATCAGCACGGGGTAAAGCTGAATATCATAATGAATGCTTCATGCCTGGGTGGCTATCATCTAACATTCCAGGGTTATAAGACGTTTGAGTGGTATTTCAACGAGCTGGATAAAGCAGGAGTGGATGGCGTTACGGTGGCAGAGCCGTATCTTGTCGAGCTTTTAAGAGATTACTCGATGGAGACCGTCATATCATGCGTGGCACATGTGGATTCGCCACAGCGTGCTGAATTCTTCGAAGCACTTGGAGCTGATGCAATCGCCGTGGACACAAACATAAACCGGGACTTTGGGATGTTAGAAGCGATAAAGAAGGCTGTCCATTGCGACATCAGGGTACTCGTGAACGAAGGCTGTCTGTATAAGTGCCCTTTCAGGCATGCGCATTTCAACCTATTCTCGCATATAACCGCAGCTCGCTCTTCTTCTCCACAGGAGCAACCGCCGAATACATTTGGCGATTATTATTTTGACAAGTGCATATCCATCCGTGTTAGGGATCCATCGCAGATTATAAGGTCGCCCTGGATAAGACCTGAGGACTTGAAGGACTACGAGGCGATAGGCATTGATGGCTTCAAGATCTCGGGTAGAGCGAATACGGTAAGCTGGATTTTAAATTGCATGGTGGCATATCATCATAGAGAACTCAAAGGAAACCTGCTTGAAGTTCTTGATTGCCCATCTGAACTGAGGTATACATTTTACGTAGATAACGCACTCATGGATGGGTGTATAAGTCAATGGAAGAACTGCAAAAAGATATGTGATGAATGCAGGTATTGCGATGAACTAACGAGTAATGTGTTGAAGGTGATAAAAAAGTGAAAGAAGAAATAGGTGATTGTAGGGGGAAGCTCGAGGAAGAGTTGAGGAAATTAGTAGGGAACATATTCGTGCCCGAGGCGAAAGTATTCGGGATGGTATGCGGCTGTGTCGGATTCGCCGCGGACCTGAGAGGACTACAGAGCGAAGATGTGGATGTGTTTAAGGAGAAGATAAATGCGATACTGAGCGAATTAAGCAAATCGGTGGGTGTAGAGCCGGAGTTCATCTATGCGAGGAAGTTACCAGGGTCGGAAGAAGTCGTTACGCTTACCGTGAGGGAATTGTGTGAGCGATGTAAGCAAGAGTTCGCGGGTTCTAAAGCTTCTCCGAGACCCGATATAGTGGTGTTAAAGAAGAGGCGGTGAAAAAATAAGAAAAGTTTTTAAGTGAAGAATAAACGTTAAACATAAATAAGGAAATGGCATTTTTATGCAATATGAATGCCAAGATTATGGCGTTTGTTATTTTCCGTGATAGAGATTAAAAAAAACAAAGGGTAAGGAGGTAAGGAGACATGGGCGAAGAGAAAGAGACGTTTATAGAAGTTAGAAACGTGAGCAAGAAGTTTGAAGACAAAACGGTGCTGAAGAACGTGAGTCTTAATATAAAAGAGCTGGAGCCGTTAGGGCTGCTTGGAAAGAGCGGCGCGGGGAAATCTGTATTGCTTCGTATGCTCCGAGGCACTGATGAATACGCACCGGATAGCGGTGATGTAATATTCAGGATAGCGTATTGCCCCTCCTGTACGTGGTTAGAGGGACCGAGCAGGGTAGGCGATAAGTGTCCGAAGTGTGGTACGGAATTTGAGTTTAAAGAAGTGAATTTCTGGCAGGATAAGGAGATGAGGCGGACACTAAAAAGTGCGATTGCTATCATGCTACAGCGTAGTTTCGCTTTATACAGTGACGAGGGCGTCATCTGGAATATTTTAGAGGCTTTAGAGCGGACTAAATATCCAAAGAGTAAGCGGCTGAAGAAGGTATATGAAATTCTGGAATCCGTAAAGATGCTGCATCGTGTGAACATGCCGGATACGCGAGACCTCAGTGGTGGCGAGAAGCAGAGGATGGTACTTGCGCGGCAGTTAGCGCTGGCACCTGTTCTGCTTTTAGCGGACGAGCCCACGGGAACGTTAGACCACGAGACGGCAAAGGTGGTGCATCGCGCACTGATAGAAACCACCAGGGGTGGAACAACATTCCTCGTCACCTCTCATTGGCCTTATGTGATTAGAGAACTGACAGAGGAAACAGTATGGTTTGATAAAGGCGAGATAGTGGAATATGGCGATACTGATGAGGTGGTGACTGCTTTTGAGAAGGAAGTAGGAGAAATAGAGCGAGAGGAGTTTAAAAAGTTCGGCGATCCTGTGATAAGAATGGAAAGGCTGAAGAAGTATTACTTCTCGGCATCGCGAGGCGTAGTAAAGGCAGTGGATGACGTTTCGCTTGAAGTAAATGAGAATGAGATATTCGGGGTTGTAGGGCATAGTGGTGCGGGGAAGACGAGTTTAATGCGGATTGTATGCCATTTGGACGCGGGAACAGGTGGCAAGGCGTGGGTGCGAGTCGGAGATAGATGGTATGAGGCATCAAAGGGGGATTCCGGGACGTTCATAGACCATGGAGTAATTTCAGGCGGCACAACCGAGTGGAAATCACATTTTGTAGGGGTGTTACACCAAGAGTATTCGTTGATTCCAAAACTCACGATGTGGGAGAACCTCACGCACGGCATAGGTCTGGATATGCCCGACGACCTGGCAAAGATGAAGGTAAGATTTGTGCTCGAAGGAGTGGGATTCGACGATGAAGAAATAGCGGAGATTTTACCAAAGACACATGAAGAACTGAGCGTAGGCGAGAAACAGCGGATACTTATTGCACAGTTATTAATGAAAGAGCCTAATATTGCGGTGCTTGATGAACCAACGGGAACGATGGACCCGGTGACAAAGAAATACGTGGGAGAAACGATAAGAAAGGCACGTGAGAATTTAGGGATAACTTTCGTAATTGTCACGCATGACCTTGATTTCGCGGAGAAGGTATGTGATAGAGTAGCGAAGATGGAAATGGGAAAAGTAACGGAGATAGAGGATTTTAGGGATCTGTAAAAACAGTTCATTGGATAATGTATAATATAATATGAAGGAGGAAAGGAAAAATGAGTGAAAAGGAACCATTAGTAAAAATCCGTGATATATGCAAGGAATTCGATGGCAAAGAAGTACTGAAGAACGTGAGTGTGGATATAAGAGAAGGAGAGCCGTTGGGACTACTGGGGAAGAGTGGTGCCGGGAAATCGGTTTTGCTTCACATGCTGAGAGGGACAGAGGAGTACGCACCCACTTCGGGTGAAATGATATTCAGAGTGGCTGTTTGTCCTTCCTGTGAGTGGGTAGGAGCACCGAGTAAAGTAGGAGAGGCGTGTATCAAGTGTGGAACAGTGCTGGAGTTGCAGGAGATAGATTACTGGAAGGATAAAGAAACGAGGAGGAAAGTGAGAAGAAGTGTCGCCATCATGCTACAGCGCACTTTTGGTCTATACGGTGATGATTCCGTCATATATAACGTATTACAAGCATTGGAGAGTAGGAAGTACCCAGCGAATAAGAGATTTAGAAGAGCTTATGACCTGCTGAAAGCAGTGAGAATGATTCATCGGGTAACCTTTCCAGCGAGTGACCTTAGCGGTGGAGAGAAACAGAGGGTAGTGCTTGCGAGGCAACTGGCGTTAGACCCAATGTTACTGCTGGCTGATGAGCCCACGGGTACGTTAGATTTTGAAACTGCAAAGCTCGTGCACAAAGCGCTGAATGACAGTACAAAGGGGGGAATGGCGATGGTTGTCACTTCTCACTGGCCGTACGTCATTAACGAACTAACAGAAAAGACGTTATGGCTTGAGCAGGGAGAAATAGTGAAATACGGAGATTCAAAGGCGGTAGTAGCAGAATTTGAGAAACAAATTAGTGAAATAGAGCGAGAAGAGTATAAGAAGATTGGCGAGCCGAAGATAAAGATAGAGCATTGTAAGAAATATTATTATTCCGTATGGCGAGGGATGGTAAAGGCAGTGGATGACGTTTCGCTAACAATAAATGAGAACGAGATATTTGGGCTATTAGGAAAAAGTGGTTCTGGAAAAACGAGCTTGGCACGGATTATAACGCAAATAGACCCTGTAACAGGGGGGTCTGTCCAGATAAGAGCAGGCGAAAAGTGGATCGAAGTAGGAAAGGTAGCGGATACAGGTGTTTGGATTTCATGGAGTGCTACTACTCCTGGATCTGGAGAGCAAACTGCAACACACGTGTCTATGTTACACCAGGAATATTCGCTGTATCCCGATAAGACGGTATTAGAGAACCTCACAAGTTGCATAGGCGTGAAGGTACCCGAGGAGCTTGCGAGCATAAAAGTGAAGTTTATTTTAGAAGGGATAGGATTTAGCGATAAGGACGCCGAGGAGATACTATCCAAAGATCATACAAAACTAAGCGCGGGGGAAAGGCAGAGGATAGTCCTCGCTCAGATATTGATGAAAGAACCGGCGATAGCCATACTCGATGAGCCAACGGGTACAATGGACCCGATAACGAAGAATTTCGTTGCTGATTCGATACGTGCGGCGCGGGAAAATTTGGGCATTACTTTCTTGGTTGTCTCCCATGACATGGATTTTGTTGACATGGTCTGTGATAGAGTAGCGCACATGAAAGATGGTAAAATAACAGGGATAGATGATTTGAGAGCTGGTTAAAACGGCAAAGTGCAAACTAAAACAAAATGGCAGTTGGTAGAGATACGCAGTTGGTAGCATGTAGAAAAGGGCAAGCGCTTGGATTAGGTGGTGGCATGGCGCAACGCGGTACGTTTGCGAAAGCCTGGCGAAACGATGTAATCGCGATTGCAATGTCGCCAGGACCCCGGCATGTGCCAAAGCCGGTCTGTGAAGTAACCACCGAATTACGCGACAAAGGCGTAAACGTAGGTGAACTAATATTGAATGGCGGAGATGGCACACCGAGAGATGCACCATCTGGTGGTGGACATGGCGTAGCTTTCGGATTGGAGCCAGAGGAGATAGATATAATCGGACGACATAAGCTACTTATAGAACATCACGGTAACGTAAAGGCGCATTTTGTCTATAAAGTACGGTTTGTGTTGAAGAAGGTGAATATTCCGTCTATTGTTCTTTGCCAAAGCCCTGTTACATATGCGGATTTTGAGGAGATCGGAGTGAGCACGAGAAATAAAGAATGCGCGACGCAGGGGAAAGTCGTGGGTATCGTAACCGGCATTATTAGGCGTGAGACTGTGCCTCAAGAGAAACTCGACGAAATCGTGAGTAAAGTGAGGATGTGCCTCCGGGAAATTGAGCAGGGCAAGTTTACGCCAAGTGAGTGAAATTGCGTTATTATGGGATAAAGGCACATTTTTTAAGCGGTATCTCACGGATTGTGGGTTTGATTGTGAGGTAATAACACCAGTAGTCTTGGCAGCGCCTTTCTTTTCTTTTACCGGTTATAAGTTCGTAATTGTGCCCGCAGGGTTTGGGAATGAGTTATATTCAAAGATATTAAAGGAACTTAGAGCAAGCAGCGAATACATAAAAGAATTTGTGAAGGCTGGTGCGACTCTTTTAGTCTCTGGTGCGTTTTCAAATAAAGATGTCTATAACTGGCTTCCGATAAGAATCAAATATGTGAAGGGGCAGTGGCGGGTAACGATAGAGATGGTGAAGGAGCATAAAGCAGCGGCGATAGTGGAAAAAGAAGAATGCCTGTGTGATGGCTACTTTACAGAGATTGGCGCAGAAGGAGAGATAATACTAACCGACCAGGAAGGAAGAGCGATTCTGGTCGTGTCGGAATACGGTGCCGGAAAGATTATAGCTACAACAATCCATGAATATCCATCCAAGGATTTTATAGCGTATTGTGTAGGGTCTGATTAATAGGCTGTTACACGGATTGCACATATTACGAAAGGGCGTTGATTATGGCTTAGGCATTCTCTACACCACGTGCATCGCTCCTGCCCGATCTCCATACATCATATCATCATCTCATTGCGCATGATTTTGGTTGAGAAGCTATTACTGCATCCAGATAGCAATCCTCACATATCTTAACACCTTTGAACTCGTAAACCTCTCCTGATATTGGCTTACCGCATTTGCCACATTTTATGCTCGTTTCCATATTTTGTAATTGCTTAGTTAATACAACTTACCATAAATAAAGACTTATATTTGTGGATACTACAACGATGAAACAGCAATCTATTCACTCACAACTCAACCTTGAGTTGCTCCTTCAACGTTTTTAGCACGAGTTCTGCATCCATGCTTTCCACACCTTCGATTTCTTTTATCCTCTGGATAATAATTCCACATTCATCATGACCCATGCACTTAGAGATGACAATCAGGTCACAATCGCCAGTTACATGGTGAACGCAACAAGTATCTGCCATTCCCGCTACCGCTTCCCCCACCTCTTGAATACTATTATATCCCGGCTTGGTTTTTATCTTCGTGATTACCGTGACCATGCCGAGTTTAGAGGTGTCGATAAGGGCGGTATAACCACAAATAATGCCTTTTTTCGTTAGCTTCTTCACTCTATCGCTTACCGTTGCGGTGCTTACGCCTATCTTCTGCGCGATCTTCGTGAAAGAAATGCGAGAATCCAACTGGAGTTCTTTCAATACCTTCTTATCTAAATTATCCATTTTATTCCCTTTATAATTTTACGGTATAAAAGCCAAACTTGTAACTCTTAAATCGAAAAACGTAAAATAAATGAAGTAGACAAAAGAGGGGAAAAAATAAGGGAACTCGCGAGAAGCTCCCATTTCTTAACTCCTTATCTTTACTTTTTAGTGTGCGTATGCCGAAGCTGTCTTCCTTGCGTATTGCTCTATGAGGTCTGCACCGCAACTGGGGCACTTGGCATAAAGTTTACCCACAGCAGCCCCGCATACGGGGCATTCCGCAAACGTATTTTTCGTCTGCAACGCATCCCTCTTGACCCAACCATGATGCGCTTCCATCATATGTGCCACTAATGTATCTACTACTGCGTCCTTGTCCTTTGCTGTAAACATCTCACTACACACATAACAACGTCCTTCTGCCATTTATTTCCTCACCTAATAAACATACGATTTTATGAGTATTTAAACTTTTCGGTTTTTTCCGATGCTTCCAATGGAGAAGTACTAAAATATTTCACAATCGTTTAGCTATATATGATTTTTATAAATAATCGTAACATCGAATGCCAGGTGATGAAGCGCAAAAACCCATGAGATTCCCACAACATCTTTCTTTAAACATTTTAAGAAGAGTTTTATCAAAAACGGTTCGCAGAAAAGGAAAACTCACTAATATCGCTTCCGCTATATCCCTCTGCGCACTCTCTACCCGCATAAGCCTAGGCAGCCTCTGCTATCGCTCTTACTGTCGCTATTCCTGGGTCATTGTTGCATCCCCGTGCCATAAACAAACAGGGAAGCATCTTTTGAAACGTCATCAAAATAACCACAAGATTTCACGGATTTCCACAATTCGTTTCTTAAAAAAGGAAAGCTTTACCAAAAGAACTTATTTTCTCTTTTAGCACAGGAAGAGTCTCGTGAAATCTCGTGGTTTAGCTTATTTTTACCGGCAGCAGGAGCAACTGCCACCAGAAGAGCCGACACTGCATGTCATACTGTTTTTATCGTACAGTTTTGACCAGCATTCCCTGCAGACCATAATACGCCCAAGCTCTTTATGATTGGCTCCCAACCGGCTACCTTCTTTTCCGCACATTTCGCATTTACCCATATTCCCTCACCTCCTTTATTTTGCGCTTTTACCGTTTCAGCGTTTCCTGTGAGAATATATATCCATAAGCAAATATAAAAGTTATAATACCCTATGTAAGTATGAGGGGGCGAGATATTGTGTTCAAGAAGGTTGAAAAGAGAGATGGAAGATTAGTAAAATTCGAAGTGGATAAGATTACAAACGCGATTGCAAAAGCAGGAGCGGCGACCGGCGAATTTGATTCTGGGATAGCGCAGAAGTTGTGCCTTAAGGTTTTGAATTTAGCACAACAGGCGATTCCTCGTGATGTGCCAACGGTGGAAGAGATACAAGATGTAGTCGAGGAGATTCTATTATCTTCTCCATATCGCAAAACGGCAAAGGCGTACATTATTTATCGAGAACAGCATGCGGGCATACGAGAGATTACCGCCAGAGCGAATGTTGACCTGGTTGACCAATATTTAGAGAAGATTGACTGGCAGGTAAACGAAAATAGCAATATGACGTTCTCTTTGCAGGGCTTGAACAATTATGTATCGTCGGAAATAAGTAAAATTTACTGGCTGATTAAAATTTACCCGCCTGAGGTCAGGCAAGCGCATTTAAATGGCGATTTCCATATACACGACTTAAATCTTCTTTCCGTTTATTGTGTGGGCTGGGACCTTTTTGACCTATTGGTAGAGGGATTCAAAGGGGCGCCGGGGAAGATAGAAAGCAAACCTGCTAAACATCTACATAGCGCTTTAGGGCAGGTGGTAAACTTCTTTTATACCCTTCAGGGCGAGGCGGCTGGCGCGCAGGCGTTCTCCAATTTTGATACGCTTCTTGCCCCGTTCATACGATATGATGGCTTGAGCTATAAAGAGGTGAAGCAGGCATTGCAGGAGTTTGTATTTAACATAAATGTCCCTACCCGGGTGGGATTCCAAACCCCGTTCACGAACATCACCATAGATTTGGCGGTACCCGAATACTATGCCGACCAGGGCGTGGTTGTTGGTGGCGAGGTACAAACCGAGACGTATAAGGACTTCCAGGAGGAGATGGAGTTGTTCAATAGGGCGTTTTTAGAAGTAATGGCAGAGGGTGATGCCAAAGGCAGGGTATTTACTTTTCCTATTCCTACCTACAATATTTCCAAGGACTTTAACTGGGAGAATAGTAATTTGGATGGTCTATGGCAACTTACCGCTAAATACGGCGTGCCGTATTTCAGTAATTTCATCAATTCTGATATGAACCCGGAGGATGCCCGGAGCATGTGTTGTAGGTTAAGAATAGATAATAGGGAGTTAGAAGTAAGAGGCGGCGGGCTTTTCGGCTCGAATCCATTAACCGGTGCCATTGGCGTGGTCACGATTAACATGGCAAGACTTGGGTTTTTAGCCAAAGACGAAGACGAGTTTATCGCCTCTTTAGAACGGTTGATGGTTCTGGCAAAGGAGAGTCTGGAGATAAAGAGGGGTGTGTTAGAGAAGTTTACGGAAGAAAATCTGTATCCTTATACAAAATTTTATTTGAGAAACATAAAAGATCGTTTTGGTGAATACTGGAAGAACCACTTCTCTACGATTGGTTTACTGGGTATGAATGAAGCCTGCTTGAATCTGTTGGGAGAGAATATTGCATCGGAAAAAGCCCGAGAGTTTAGCTTAAGGGTTTTAGATTTTATGCGTGATAAATTACTGGAATTCCAGAAGGAGACGGGGTATAACTATAATCTGGAGGCTACGCCCGCGGAGGGTACTTCGTATAGGCTGGCGAAGATAGACAAGGAGAAGAATCCAGAAATAATCTGCGCAAACGAAGAGGAGTATAAGGCAGGAGCCGAGCCGTTTTATACGAATTCCACACAACTACCGGTGAATTATACGGATGATGTCTTCGAGGCGTTGGACTTGCAGGATACTATTCAGACGAAGTATACAGGCGGAACGGTCTTACATGTATTCGCAGGTGAGCGGGTTAACGATCCTGAAGTCATTAGAGGGTTGATTCGTAAAGTTTGCGAAAACTATCATTTGCCGTACTTTACCTTTACGCCTACGTTTAGTGTCTGCCCTTCTCATGGATATATAGCGGGAGAGCATTATACCTGTCCGGAGTGCGGTGCGGAGGCTGAGGTATATTCACGTGTGGTGGGTTATTTGCGGCCGGTGAACCAGTGGAATAAAGGTAAACGGGCAGAGTTTAGAAAGAGGAAGACATTTGTCGTTGAGCCGGTTCAACAACTTGAACTCGAGGGGAAAAGGGCTGTGGTGAGTGGGGCGTTGGATTCGACTATGAAAATAAGTAAAACGATGGGTGTTAAGGATAATTACGGGGATGGGTATAAACAGTTGGATTTGATTAGTTTTGGTGATGAGGTGGATGAGAAGGAGTGAGTGGTTGGATCAAGACTGAAGTTAGAAAATACATCCAAAATGAGTATATACACAATGTAGATATACCAAAGTTAAGTGAAATTGGCAGCCTAAGAGGTGAACTGAAATGAAGAAACTGATAGAGGAATTCAAAAAAACAGTGGTCTTTCTTGGGAAAATTGACCATGAAGGAAAGCCCCAATTTTATGCTACGGGATTTCTAGTTAGCGTTCAAAATATTTATCATCTGCTAACTGCAAAACACGTAGTTGTAGATATGAAAACTGGCGAGTTACAAGATGATGAAATGCTTGCATTCTTTAACTCGAAAGATGGAGGAATCAGCTCACGTTCTATAAAAGATATAAAGAGAACTTCTGGAGTCAATTGGATATTTCATCGGAATGCAGAAGTTGATATTGCTATCATTCCTTTTGGTTTAGACCTTCAGAAAGATGATGTAAAAGTAATTCCCGACGACTTGTTCCTCCTTCCAGATAGCCTATTTGAGCTTTACGATGTTTTCTTTCTATCCTATCAGCCTGGTGTCAAATTCCAAAAAAGAGTTGTTCCTATCATTAGAAGTGGGACAATAAGCATAATCAATGAAGACAAAACATTTCATGTAGATGCCTCTGCTTTCCCAGGAAATAGTGGTAGCCCTATTTTTCTCAAACCCTCGCCTATAAGGTTTGACGATAAGGGAATTTCTATTGGTGTAGACCAATTAGGTGGCAAATTTGTAGGGATTATTGGGGAATATATTCCTTATCAGGAGGTAGCCATAAGCACTCAAACAGGGCGTCCTCGTGTTATTTTTGAAGAGAATACGGGACTTTCTAAAGTTTGGTCTGTGTCCTTCATAAGAGAAATTTTAAAATCAAGTGCATTTGATGAACAACTTAATAAACTGGTTAAAAAATGAGAGCAGCCACTTCACTTAACGGCGTGTTTGCGGTTCGCACCTTTGGTGCTTACGCAAATGCATTCGGCACTTCGCAAACACGCGAAACGCTATACGCCATTGCAGCAAAAGATATAAAAGATATATCTCAAATTAACTCCCTTGGAGGGATAGAATGAAAGAAAGCAAAAGTCTTAGATGCTTCATAACAACCCCTTTCTCAGAGGATTTCAGAAATATTCGCAGGATTATTGCCGATGCTTTACGAGATGTTGAAATCGAACCCATTATGTTTGAAGAGCCCATACCACTTGGGACTACCATATTTGAAGCTGTGCAGCAAGCAATCGAACGTGCCGATCTCATCATTGCAGATTTGACACGGAGTAACCCCAATGTATTGTATGAAGTTGGCTATGCACACGCTTTGAGTAAGCCAATTCTTTTTATAGTTCAGCGTGAAGTTGGACGTGTTCCATCAGATATAGCTGGGTATCTCTACCTCGTGTATGAGCCTTCACGACCTGATGAATTAAAACAGGCTATCCTGACTTGGGTTACTCGATACATGAGCAAAGGTGAAGAGGTGGTGCAGAAATGAAAGAGACAACACCCATATGTTTTGTCCTCATGCCTTTTGCTCCAGAATTCCATTATTTCTACCTTTACATGAGGCAGTATCTTGAGCAACATCATAACCTCCGATGCGAGAGAGCAGATGATCAAGTTTTAACAATACCCATTCTTGAGAAGATCAACAACTTCATTCAGGGTGCCGATGTAATAATTGCTGACTGTTCAAGTCGTAATCCAAATGTAATGTATGAACTTGGGATAGCACATGCTCATCGCAAGAAAGTCATTTTAATTACAAAAGATCCCGTAGATGAAGCACCCTCTGATATAAGACACTATGAGTTCATACATTACGAACTTGACAGACATACAGAATTTTTCAAAAAGTTAGGCAATGCGTTGCATAACGTTTTCTCCAAGAGATATGAAGAGTTATACCGTTATGCAAAGGAGATTTTCAAAGAATTTAAGCAAACTACGCGTGTTCAAGTTGAAATGGCTTCCAAAGAAGAATTTTTGACTCTGGTTATAAAGAATGAGCGGAGTCAAGGAGGACTCCCTTCAATGGATGATGCTTTGGCGGTAAAAGGATTTGTTTTGCCAAAAATAATTGCTAATAGCACTGACATTACCATCATGAGCAAAATTACACCATGGGTATATAAAAAGGAAGAAACAAAGTAGATGGGGCTGCAACGGCGTATAACGGAGCGTATCTGGTTCCGTGCCTTTGATTAATATAGGAGCAGGACAAGATGAAGCAACGGATATATATTGACACATCAGTCGTGGGAGGATGCGAGGATGAAGAATTTTCTATGAGGTCTATACAACTATTCGAGGAGATTCGACAAGGCTTAAGAATTGCTTTTATATCGGATCTTACTCGACGAGAGCTTGAAGGTGCTCCAGAAAGTGTGAAAAGTCAGTAAACTTAAAGTTGGGCTATCCTATATTAGAGATTAGGAGCCCCAGGGAGGTAATCCATGGAAAAGAAATTTGATGCTGTAAATTATCAGCGTAAAGTTCGCGAAGAGCTGAGTGAAAAGTAGTCCACAAATCGAGCGGCTTTTCTTCGTGAACTCAAAGAAAAATACGGCAATTTGCGAAGGCATTAGGAGGTTGTCCAACAATCCAAAAATAGCGGAAAAAGAAAGACAAACAGGGCTTTAAACCCCAAAAGAAGCGCCATTTTTATGGTCAAAATCAATTGTGGGACAACTTCTAAAGCAGAGGGGAATTAAAGTTACCCACACAATGTTGTAGAGAGTCTTATTAAAGGTGGTAGACACATTCCGTTAACACTCCTTCATCTCACGCATATCTCTCCGAACCACCATTATCCTAAATCTCACTCTTCCCAGTCATTATATTTTTACTAAATAGATGTCCCACCGCTCCTTATATGGTAATAAAAGCTTTGTTTCGGCTCCAACAGAATATATTATTTTAGAAGTCCAGGGAAGATTAGAGGAATCAATCTCAAATGTTTTCAAATGAATTAAACCGTATGTTTCATTGAGCCATTGTATCGTGTTCGACATATCCGTTATGCTCTGTTGATTACGCAGCCCCATTTGTGCCTGTTGCTTTACCTCTTCATTTATAACAAGATAGGCTTTGTTTTCTGCGGACATTAATTCTTTAAACATATCATGAGGTAGTGTAAGCGGGTGTATTTTTCTTTGTGTGTAATATTCACAAACTATAATGTTCCATGTATTAGATACTATAAGATCACTCTCATTAGTATTCTCCCGTATCCACTCAGAGGTTTCTATCATCAATTCTCCTTTAACATTCCGCTTTTGAATATTATTGAATCCGAAAAAAGCCGTTGGAACTAACAGCATTATAATAATCAAGACTACAAACGCCTTTTTGATTGCCAGATTAGAACCATTGTTATCGGCAGAATCAATACCAATTTTGGTGCATATCTTGGAGAAACCATGTCCTGCAGTGATTAATAATGCTGGTAAAACAGGATATAAAAGACGGGGATCATAATAAAAGTAAAAAGAGATAACAAAAAAAGGCACGACTATCCATGAGATAATTAACCACAGTTTCTCGTGATTTTTTCTTTTTAATAAATCCCACATTCCATAAACAAAAAACGGGAAGATTAGTGTCCCGAATCCAAATATAATAAGTCCTATGTTTTGAACTATCGTCAATAAGGGAAACGTTGGTGTAGTGAAATACGATGCACCATACGCAGGTGCTTTAGAAAAACCATATCCTGTA
Source organism: Candidatus Methanophagales archaeon (assembly GCA_029241965.1). Classification (GTDB taxonomy): domain Archaea; phylum Halobacteriota; class Syntropharchaeia; order Alkanophagales; family Methanospirareceae; genus QENJ01. The sequence continues at coordinate 17,489 of JAPWVK010000114.1, read as the reverse complement.
GTAATCGCACTGCCAAAATAGATGTGATTGTAAATCAGTTGAGGTAATATTGCCAGGAAAAATACCAATACACCAAGCCATATCTCCCTATTTCTGAATATCTCATATCTTTTAGTTAAAACGATGTATAAAAACGTAATAACAAATATCAATGCGCTGGGATACCGGAACAAACAAGCAAAGCCAGCAGCGGCATAAAAAAAGTAAGCGAATTTTTTGCCCCCGGTGTTTATGTATTTTAACCCTGAAAAAATGCTCAATAAAATGAAGAATAAAGCCGGAACTCCTGACCGTATTGTCGTGCTAAGGAACCAATGAAAAGAGATTATGAAGAACAATGATGCAAATAGTGCTGCACGCCTATCAGTCAGATATTCAGTAAGCATATAAAGGACCACAACGGTTAAAGCGCCCAAAATAGCACATGGATAAACCGCAGATTGATCGTTTATCCCCAAAAAGTAAAGAAAAGGGGCTATAAGTAATGCACAGCCCATTGGATATTGTGGTGGCTTTCCATCAACTAAATATACATGGTCAAGTAATATGCTTTTTGCTCCGAAAAAGTATTGGTATTGGTCCCACCCCTCTATCGTATATTCAATAGGTAGATAAACAAAGCATGCTAAGATGAACAAGAAGATATGAACGTTATATTTCTTGATTACATCCTTTAAAGTTGCGGGATTTTGAGTCCTAACATTTTTTTCAAACCTCATTTATGGAGTCCCCGTAGTCCCTTATTTATCGTAAAAGTTGCTATTTCTGATTCTGCAAAAGATATTTTGTGTTCCTCCTCTAACTGCTTTATTATCACTCTCCTCTTCACACCTCCCCTTTATTCTTTTTCATAGATGCGAACGTAAACAAACCATCAACAACCCAAATTGGGGTCACATTCCTTTTCTATTATTTTCCTTGCTCGTTCCTCAAAATTATCTTTTATCTCTCGTTTTGTCGGTAATACCTTTTTGAACGGGCATTCTTCGGGTCTAACTTCATTCTCAGGGCACACACCCAACGTGTAGCCTCGACACCATATCTTCGAGAAGATGCTGGGATATTCTCCCATGCATATTTTGTACATACGCATTGCAAGCGCTCTCATTTCCGGTGACGCCCTTACGCAAAGCCGAAGCATGAAGAAGTTTATCAAACTGCGAACGTTCATCGTTACCACATAATGCGTATGCAACGCCATCGGTAAGACATATCTCGCTTCTTCTCGCGCAATCCCGAGTTCTCTCAGTTTCGTGTATGATTCATTGGCGCTTTTCATCGCATCACGATATATTTTCGCCGCTTCCTCTTTTCCACTTCGCTCTAACTCTCGGGGGTGATAGTAATCAAACCCCTTTTCTTCCATGTACCTCGTGCTCCTCGCGGTGTGGCTGGCTATCCGGTGCTCTAATAGTTCCCTGCTCAACGCAACGCTTATCTTCGCAATATCAAAAGTGAAGTAGATATGCTCAAGCGCCGATGAATAGTCGTTATACGTGATTAACTCAACTATTTCATTGGCGCCTTGTGTCGAGGGCACTCCGCTTATCCGCGCAGCTTCGGCGACCAAATCCCGCCCTTCTTCTGTTACTCTAAGCAGTTTTACTTCCATCACTTATTTTCACCTTTGATACGAGCCATCCCCGCTCTTCACGCCTTCTCCATACAAGCTTATCGCTATCTCTGCACCATCCCCCAAAAAGAACTGCCTCTCTAATTCTTCTACTTCGATATTCATACCCCTAAATCTTATTGTTCCTAAACAAAAAAGAAAAACTTTAAAAACTCCCCTTCATTAAAAATGTTATTATGCAGATCAAATTTAATGGCGATGTTCAAGAAGTCATAAGTAAGAGCTTAGGCGACATCATAAAAGAGCTAAACGGAGAATACCGGCAGGGTTGTATAACCGCGGTTGTATCAGAGAAAGCGCAATTGGAGTTAAAAAATGAATTTGCTATAACTGCAGAACAGGGAGAAGCGAGGATAAAGATTGTTAGAGAAGAAGGCGCAGAAGTTGAGAGTCCCGCATTGTCTGCATTCCTTAAAGATTATGGCCGGTTTCACAATGGCGGTGGGATGGTAGCATGGAAGACAGAGGATATAACCGCTATTGGACCAATAGCCACGGATTTAGCCGTGGAAAAAGGAGTGCAGAGTTACAAGAAGTGGGATGTATTCGTAGGCTTTGGCGGCTTTGATCCTGGCCTGACGTACCTTATGATAAGCAAACGAGAGCATGAAGCTGCTTATGGTACTGGTGCCGATGCCGTGATAGGCAGGTTGACGAGAGGGCGAAGCATTATCGTGGATTTACAGGAGGGCGATCAAATAGAGGGGATACATCCTATTGTAACAAAGGCGGAGCGAGTGGGGTTTGACACTGCGGATTTAAATACTGAAATAGATGAAGGACAGGAGATATTCACGTATGCACTGATAAACCTCTTTCGCGATGCACCGATGTCGAGTGAACACTTCTTTTCGCTAACGAGCAAAGGCGTTTTTAGCGTGGACGACATAGCACATACATATGTGGCATCGAAAGAGTTAGAACAGCTTAGTTTGCCCGTTGAGAGCATTCAATACAGGTCGAAATATCACCTATCCGCGCGGAGTACGGGGGCGGAGAAAGGGAAAGTATATTTATATAAGGAAAGCAGACTGCCCAATCCTTCTCATAATGTGTTTGGAGAGATAGTACAGGGTGGCGAATTGATAGATTATGCACAGAAGGGGGATAAGATTTACGCGATAACAGAGCCGAAGTGGATGATGGTGGTAGGGCAGACACAAAAAGAAGCGGAGGCGTTTTTCGCACAGGCGGATATCGAGCAGGTAAGGGAAGGTAACGAGAGTGACGATGCAATTGTCGTGGATCAGATGCCAGCATTGACAATGGAGATTATAGATAGAGGCACAGTAAGAACAGTGGGTGTTGATGCAGAAGGTGTGTTCGAGGTGGAATTATTTTACGAAGAGGCGCCTAAGACCGTATGGTATTTCAAGAAGCTTACAGGTCTGATACACCGACCAATAGGTAATTTGAAGGTACATTTCAGTGCTCCCGGGATGATGGTGCTGTTTAAGGGCAATGAAGGGGAAGCGGGGACACTAGTGCCCGAGAACTTACCAAAAGGTGTGGTGAAAAAGGGCTCTTTCGGGGTCACGAACATGTCTAGGTCAAACCGAGGACTGATGGGCATCCGATTGGACGATAGCGAAGCATATGGGCCCACGGGTGAGACATTTGACGGTGCAAACATTGTTCTTTCGCTTTCTTCTCTCACTCCTTCCATGTTGTCTTTCCTCAGCAAGCTGAAGGAAGGGGATATGATTTATGTGAAGGAGAAAGCTTAAGCAGAAGCTCCACCCACCAATATCTTCTTCACGCGTACATGTGGTGCATATTCAGATACGGGTACTTCCTGGCCATCTTTACCACAGAAACCTATAGACCCTCGTGATTTATCATTTCCCACGGCATCTATGTTCTTCAGTACATCCAGGGTTCCACCGGATAGCGATACGTTTTTCAAACTCTTCGTAAGTGTGCCTTTTTCTATCAGGAATGCCTCTTCCGCACTGAACTGAAATTCGCCCCTTATCGTATCTACCTGACCGCCTCGCATACCTTTTGCATAGATACCATACGAAATCCCCTCCAGCATATCATTAAAATTACTGTCGCCTTCCTCAATTACCGTATTGCTCATCCTGACTATGGGAATATCAGAATAATCAGAAGCTCGTGCATTCGACGTTGGTGTTGCATCCAATCTGCCCGCAGTCTCACGGGTATGTAGATAAGAGATCAATATGCCGTCTTTTATCAGTTCTGTCCTCTCTGACCGCATACCTTCATCGTCATATTTATAATATCCATGTGAGTTCTCGATGGTCGGATCGTCTGCGACCGTCAAACCTGTGTAAGCTATCTCCTCGTCCAACTTCCCACGTAATATTGATTCGCCATAAAGGACATGGTCGGCTTCGGCTGCATGACCCAGCGCTTCGTGCATGAATACACCCGTAAGTTTCGGGTCCATTATCACCGGTAACTCACCAGCAGGCGGTAGCTCGGCATCAAGCAATCTAATAGCCTTATCCGCAGCCTTCTGACCCATAACCTCTGGATTCTCATCTTCTATGATCTCAAAACCCGCCACGGCACCTATACTTTCTCTACCCTCTTGTAAAACGTCTCCTTTCTTCGCTACAGTATGCACACGCATAAAAACCGCCGGCGTATTCATCACGATATAACTACCATCGGAATTAGCGTATATCTTCTCTTCATAACCATCTAAATACAGGATAGAAACGCTTTTTATGAGTGGCGAATGTTCTTTTGCCGCTTTGTACGCAGCTTTGACGATTTCTTTCTTCTCGTCTATGCTGACATCCGCAGGGTTTATCTTTGGCTTTAGCGTGAAATGATCGCTTCTTGCGGTAGCATCTGCGATTTTTATGGTTTCTGTCTTTGCCTCGGATAACGATAACGCCCGTCCTATCTTCAGGGCATCTTCAAACGTGTCTTTCAGATTTGATAATTCATTTGAGGAAGAGAAGCCCCAGGAGTTATTATACAGCACTCTAACTCCCAGTCCCTGTGCTATACCATAGCTCATCTCTCGAAAGATGCCGTCTCTTAGCTCGATAACTGTTGCGTAACCTTTTTCCATGCGAATATCCGCATATCTTGCATTCTTCGATACCACAAAATCAATTGCTTTTTTTATCTCTTCTTCCATTTTACAATAAAGAAATATAATAACTGTGGCGATATTATTATTAAGAGAGGGGCCGTAGCTCAGACTGGGAGAGCGCTCGGCTGAAGACCGAGTTGTCCCGAGTTCAAATCTCGGCGGCCCCATAAAATTAAATGAAAAAAGAATTAAAGGTAGTGCCGATCACAAACGGGACTGTTATTGACCATATTACCGCGGGGCAGGCACTGAACGTGCTGCGAATACTGGGGATAACCACAAAGACGGACGCGATTTTAAGCGTGGTGATGAACGTGCAGAGCAAGATGATGGGCAGGAAGGACATAGTGAAAGTGGAAGATCTGGAGCTTAAGTCAGAAGAAGTGGATAAAATCGCATTGATCGCGCCAAACGCAACGATAAACATAATACGTAATTCCGAAGTAATAGCAAAGCATAAGGTTTACCTGCCCGGGTCAATAGAGGGCTTTATACGCTGTGCAAATCCTAATTGTATATCCAATGCGAAAAGGGAGCCGGTTATATCTAAATTCCTAACGGTAAGCGAGAACCCACCAAAGTTCAGGTGCTTTTATTGTGAGAGGATAATAGAAGACGTGTCCGGGTATCTGTAAAACTCGTAGTTGATTAGTTCTTTTTTGTGACAATAAGATTACATCGGTTCTTACACGGCCCTTTTACCCGCGGTAAAAACAGTGGCTAAAACGTTTTATGCGGACCAACTCAGGGGTATTCCTTTTTCCTGCTCTAACCTTTTATAGAGACGGACGTAAACATACCATCAAATACAGAAAATCAGGGGACAAAATTGGTAAAACCAAGAGCTCAGCTATATAGTCTAAGCGTTTGTGAGCATGGTGGAAAACGGGAACAGGTGGCGAAGGGCAAGATATTAGACTTCAGTACAAATTTAAACCCTTATGGGCCACCGGATTTCGTCTTTGATGCGATAAAGGCGGCGATAGGAGGACTGGGCAGGTACCCGGATAACGAATGCAGCGAGTTAAGAGCGAAAATATCGAAAAAAATTGGATGTCAAGAAGAGGAAGTACTGGTAGGAGCGGGCGTTTCGGAACTCATACAGCTCGTGGCATACTCATTTGCGAAAACTCGTGTATTGATGCTGAAACATACTTATGGCGAATACGAAATAGCAGCGAGGGTGATAGGCGCCGAGGTCAAGCGCATAGAAATGCCAGGACTGCGAATCAAGCCAGAGCTGATAGTAGATGAGATGCAGCCAGAAGATGTGGTATTTCTTTGCAACCCGAATAATCCAACGGGGCAATATCTCGGTAAAGATGAATTGGGGCATCTAATAGAAGCAGCGGAACGAATAGATGCTTTATTGGTGCTTGACGAAGCGTATGTGGATTTTGTAAGAGCTGCTTTCTCTTCGCACAGTTGTATATCATCTACACAGAATTTGCTCATCTTACGGTCATTAACGAAATCATTCGCGATACCGGGCGTGAGAATAGGCTATGCCATCGGCTCGGAGGGGGTTATAAGGACACTGCGGAAGATAAAAGCACCCTGGAGTGTGAGTGTGTTTGCTGATAGTATAGGTACGGCGGTAATGGGGGCGGAAGGTGACGTTTTTCTGAAAGCGACGATGGAGAAGATAGAACGGAGTAAGGAACTTATAGAGAATGAGTTTGTCATACATTCGGATGCGAATTTATATATTCTTGATGTGGGCGATGCGAGCAAGAAGAAGCTGGAGCTTTTGCAGCATGGAGTTGTGGTACGGGACTGCACTTCCTTTGGGCTGCCTTCTCATGTAAGGTTCTCGGTGAGGACGGATGAGGAGAATGATTTGTTGATTCACAGTCTTTTAGAAGAGTGCATTGTAAGAGAGCGCTGAAAAATGTTCGGTGGGTTGTTCAAACGGAAAGAGCAGGAATTACAGATTGAGCGATTGCAAACACGTATAAACGAGCTTGAATATGAGAACAAATCTTTGGCAGAACGCTTATCGAAACAGACGGTGCGAGCAAAAAAAGCGGTATCAGAAAAACAGGAGACAGACCTGGCATTGAAGAAAGCGGAGAATAAGATAAAAGCTATCGAACGGGAGCGTAAAAACCCGAATCAGAAGGAGCAAAGTGCTGATGAATTAAGCGGCAAAAAAACTATAACGTTAACGAATGCGCGAACTTCTGACTTGATTTATCAAATAGGCTCTGTCAGGTCGAGGAATGAAGACCTTCTCACGGCATATCTACGCCCGGACGAAACAATCAGCGATCTGGATGAACTGGAACGGACGATGGACCTCGACAAAACGGTCAAATACGCGATGGCTAAGATCAAATCACCGACCGGTATGGTGCTCTTCTATGATATGAAAAGGATGGGTCGGGATTCGCTGGTTTTGTCGCCACCGTTTCCGATACGTGAATCCAACTGGAAACTCGATTATAGCTTTGATACCAGGCAGGTGCAAGAACTACTGGATTTTTACCGTAGTATTTGTATCGTATTGGCGCACGCCGGGGAGACCTTTATCGTGGTATCGGATCGAGAAGCGATTATTGATTACAAGACAGTCCGCAGCAGCGTGAAAGAGAAGCATACAAAAGGTGGAATGAGCCAGCGTAGATTCGAACGGCTTCGTGATGAGGATATCAGGCATCACGGCGAGAAGGTTAGGGGTGTATTCAAGGCTTTGGTGGGCGATTATACGAACGAACTCAAATTGGTGGTTGCAAGCGGTGAACTTAGCCTGATTAAGGAGATTACACAAGGGAGTCCATTCCCGGTGATTATCCGGAGCATAGAACCAAAAGCAAAGATAGAAAAGCAGAACATTGATAAGATACGGGTACTGGTATGGTCATCGCGATGGTATGTGGTGTGATCTGCATATTAAAGAGTGAAAAAATCTAAGTAATTGTTTAGCTAACCACAAGATTACACAGATTTCCACGAGAAACCTTTTCTTTGAACAGATTCGCTGTTCCATTGCATTAGCAATGCTGAAAGGAAATCTTTACCAACAGGATTTATTTACGTTTTTCTTTTAGCACAGGTTTTCTTTTTGTGAAAAAGAAAAAGTGTTGTGTTAATCTTGTGGAATCTCATGGTTTTTAATTGTATATAAAGTACAACTTCTATCTATTTGGGACACAGATTTACACGGATTTACACAGATTTGACTTCTTCTGCGTTAATCCGCGTTAATCTGTGTCAATAATCAATTTTAGTTGAATATTATGCTTTCTTGGGTATTTTTGCCCATATGATATTGAGCAATTCCCATAGGAGTTCGGTTAAATACGACTCAACATAAATAATGACTCATAAAATAACATAATAACGTATTTCCGACACAGGTTTACACAGATTTATCTTTTTTGTCTTTCATACGACGTTTTACCGTCACAGAACAGAGCGACCAAAAGTAATTAGAAGTTTGTAATTTCCATCTGCTTTAATCTACGTTAATCCGTGTCCCTAAAATACTTTTTGTATGTCTTTTCTTTTGGTTTTGTGGCCATAATTACTTAACCGAACACACATGGAGCAATTCCATACAAATGTATGCTTTTTATCTATTGAGTGCTTTGAGGCAATAAAAGAAGCTGTTGCAAAAGGTGTGGATTTGTAAAAACACCAAGAGATATACTTATATGTAAAATTAAGAATATGGTGAGGGTAGCAGAAAACAAATGAAATATTCAGAAGCGAAGCAAGGACGGACATTTGTTATACGGCTCGAAGACGGCGATATTATTCATGAAGAGATAGAAGAATTTGCGCGTATGCACTCGATTGAAGCTGCTGCGTTGATAGCAATTGGTGGTGCCGATGAAGGAAGTAAGCTGGTCGTTGGGCCGGAGCAAGGTAGAAGTGAGTCTATTACGCCGATGGAGCATATCTTAAGCGATGTTCGTGAAATAGCAGGTGTCGGGACTATATTTCCGGATAAGGATCGTAAGCCTGTTTTGCATATGCATATTGCTTGTGGTCGGGAAGAGTCTACGGTAACTGGTTGTGTGCGCAGGGGTGTGAAGGTGTGGCATCTTCTGGAGGTTGTTCTTATTGAGTTGGTTGATTCGAGTGCATGTCGTGTTTTTGACGAGCAGTTGGGGTTTGAGCTGTTGGAGCCGTGAGGTGGGGAATGAGGTGGAAATCAGCTATCTCCACAGATGAGATGTTAAAGATTGAGATGATATTCCTAACATGGAAAAAGAGAGGAAGGTATAAATAAAGAGACGGGTTTTCTCTATTAATAGTGGAAGAGTAGTTGCCTTAGGTAAATTTGATGACGGGATTAAGGGGCTGATGGAAAAAATGTTCGCCCGAAATAGGGGGTTATGATGGGTAAATCTCGTAACGTAATCAAGGTTTTTATAGGATCCCCTAACGATCTTGATGAAGAACGAATTCTATTTCCTGACCTTATTGTTGAAGTGAATAGAATAAAAGCAAATTCGATGGAGATACAATTAGAAGCCGTAGGATGGGAAGATACATTGCCTGGAAAAGGATGTCCTCAGGAATTGATTAATGATGATCTAATACAATCCGAGCTTGTTATTCTACTTCTCTGGAAACGCTGGGGAACACCTACGGGGAAATACACCTCTGGCTTTGAGGAAGAGTATGAACTCGCAAAATCTTTGAATGCAAAGACCAACGACAAACCTGCAATCTGGCTTTATTTTCGTGCTATTCCTGACAACATGCTTGCAGATCCCGGGGAACAATTAAGAAAGGTGCTGGATTTTAGAGATAAAATCGAAAAAGAGAATAGATTTTTATATCGGGCTTATGAAGATGTGGATCAGTGGGAACGATTACTTAGAGAGCATCTCTGCCGATGGCTTGATAATTTGTCCATTACAGAAGATAAATTAGAAAGGGAAGACAAGATTCCTTTGGGTGCACCATCTCCAGATATTGAAGTAAAGGATCCAGTAGTTTTCCTTTCTTATATATGGGAGGATGAAGAAATTGTCAAAAAATTAAAGAACGCTCTAACGGATAGGGGGATTAAACTCTGGTTAGACAAGGAACAAATGCTACCGGGGGACAGATGGAAGAAAAAAATCAGCGAAGCCATTAGAAATTGTGATTTTGCCATAGTATGTTTATCACAAAAAGCATTGTCGAAAGAAGGCTATTTCCAAAAAGAGTTAGCTGAGATAAATGCGAGAGATGAGTTATTTCCAGGATCAAAAACATTTAAAATCCCAGTACGAATAGATGATTGTGCTATACCTGATGAACTTAAGGAACTCCACGTTGTCGATCTATCCAAGGATTGGGAATCAGGAATAAAAGATATAGTTAAAAGTATTCTTAAGAACTGTTCACTTGTCGATCTACAAAACCAAATAAAAGGTACTCAGAGAGTCGAAATACCTATTGGATACCTACAAGATGTTACACAAACCTTGGCAAAAGAAGCTATTGAAAAAGCCGAAGCTGGAGAAATAACTAAATCTGAAGAGTATTTTGCCAAAGCAACAGCGATCCTACCTGATGTGAATGTATTAAATCCCTATGGGCTATTTTTACAACGAATTGGTATGCTGAAGAGGGCGGAAGAGAAATTTAGACAGGTAGAAGACATCTGTAAAAAGACGGGCAATCGTATCGGGGTAGCGGTTGCATACGGCAACTTGGGCAACCTTTATCTAACCCGGGGGGACCTAAAGGCAGCCGAGGAGATGTATAAAAAATCACTTGCTATTAATGAGGAACTGGGTAGAAAGGAAGGCATGGCAAGTGACTACGGCAACTTGGGCATCTTGTATAAGACCCGGGGGGACCTAAAGGCAGCCGAGGAGATGTATAAAAAATCACTTGCTCTCTTTACCTTGATTGGTAGCAAAGATAAAATCGTGAGAATCAAATCTCTGATTAGAGAATTAAAGAAATTGAGGGAAGGGGAATAAATAAGCAAAATAATGTCCTACGCCATTTCTATACCTCTATTCACCGCATCCTTGAGTATACCTCAAACACTCTGTATCGAAAGATAAGTAAGAGGCAGGACGACCGCTCAGTAAACAAGGAATAGATTGGGATAGTAAAGGATTTATGCAGGAAACGTTTAACTTAGAACTATGAAAGCAGATCAGATTGAAGAGCTAAAGAAGACGCTCATTGACGTGTTGAGGAAGCATGACGTTAAGAAAGCAGCCCTTTTCGGCTCTATAGTACGAGGAGAAGCCACAGACGAGAGTGATATAGACCTACTCGTCGAGTTTGAAGGGCGGAAAAGTTTATTAGACCTTGCAGGTTTAAAATTAGACCTACAAGAAATACTCAGAAGGAGAGTAGATGTTCTTACTTATAAATCGCTTCATCCGCTACTCAGGGGACGGATATTGCGTGAACAAGAGGTGATCTTATGAAGAAAGACGCTAGGACATTCATAGCGCACATATTAGAGTGCATTGAACTGATTGAAAAATATACTGACAACAAAACAGACGAAGATTTCTTTGACTCAATTCAACTTCAAGACGCGGTTATTCGACGCATAGAAATCATTGGAGAAGCAGTTAAAAATATCCCTGGTGAAATAAAAATAAAATATCCGGAGATACATTGGAAGAAGATTGCAGGTATGCGCGATATACTCATTCACATATATTTTGGAATAGATTTGGAGTTGACATGGGAAGTTGTAACAAGAGATATTCCAGATTTAAAGAAGAAAATGTTAAGACTGAATGAGGATTTGGAGGGAGAGAATGAGTGAACGGGACAAGACTTGGGAAAAGGTCAAGACGGATATTTCTTGCGTCCCTGCACTTCAAGAAGTGCATTATGCACGTTTGAAAACACACGAACATACAAAGACGCAATAAACTTATTTTTACCGCAAAACCATATACAAAAGAGGCAAAAGATTATGCTTGATATATTGATAAGGCGGCGCAGCGTGAGAAAATACAAGGCTAAAGTAATTGAGCTCGAACTCATTGAGCAATTGAAGGAAGCTGCCGTCAGGTCGCCCACATCACGTAATTTCAGACCCTGGCGTTTTCTCTTCATCACAGATAAAGACAAACTGGAAGTGCTCTCCCGGGCAAAGACCAGCGGCTCGAGTTTCTTGAAGGGCGCAAGCTTGGGGGCAGTAGTCTGCGCAGACGAGCACGAGTCGGACGTCTGGATTGAGGACTGCTCCATTGCATCCATCATCTTACAACTTACCGGTCAGAGCTTGGGGCTGGGTTCCTGCTGGATCCAGATACGAAAGCGGGTGCACAGTGACGCCCAGACCGCGGAAGAATATGTCCAGGGGGTGCTCGGTTTACCTGCAAACCTGAGGGTAGAATCAATAATCGCCTTCGGCTACCCGGATGAGGAGAAGCCGCCCATTCCCAAAACAGAGCTTGAGTATAACAAAATCCTTTCAGCGTAAAACCGCCGGTGTACAACAGAGCGTATCGGGCACAGTTTTGTACCTCTGCTCAAGCAGTTGTGGTGGCTAAGAAAGTATATAAAATAGGAATGCTATTATATGTAAACACTGTGAGGTGAAATTATGAAGAACTATAGACTCTCCGTGGTAATAGAAAAGGATGTGGATGGGTATTTTGCCTTCTGTCCCGAGCTTCAGGGCTGTTATACACAAGGCGACAGTTATGAAGAGGCTCTAGAAAACATTAAAGATGCTATTCGCCTCCATTTAGAAGATAGAATAAAGGATGGCGAGGCGATTCCTATGGCGGAATCTATCAGCCTGACCTCTTTGGAAGTGGCAGTATGAGCGAAAAGCTTCCTCGAGTGACTGCAGATAAAGTAATCAAGGTTTTGGAGCGTGTAGGGTTCATTCTCGTCCGCCAAAGTGGGAGCCATAAAATTTACAAAAACAGAGAAGGTAAAAGAGTAACTGTCCCTTATCATTCAGGAAAAATTCTTCATCCTAAGGTATTAAGAAACATTCTTAGAGATGCTGATTTGATCGTAAAACGGTTCAAAGAACTAATGAGGTAAGTAGGGTAACCGCCAAGCAAAACGCTTCGCAACTTCACATACACCAAAAACGTTTGGGATAAAAAATCCATTCTAATAGAATTATTCACCACATCCTTGAATATACAGCAAGACGTTGTGCATTGAAAGATAAAGAAGAGGTAGGACCCATAGTTTCATACACAATCCCAAAAAGATTGAATAAGGCGGATATGGAAACGAAAGTAAAGGATTTAACAGTAGGGGAATTTCCGTCTTTAATATCTGCTACAGTCAAGGGGGTCTTGGAAGATTTAATTGAAGATATACCGGCACTTTCGAGTGACGAATATCAGCGCTCAATTGAAGAGGCAAGAAACGATTATAAAGAAGGCAAAGTGAAATATCTTGAGGAAATCTTTAATGTACAGAATCATATTTGATATTGACACCGAAAACATAGTAATTTTGAAAATCGGGCATAGAAAGAACATTTACAAATAATAAAACTTCCCCTAACCGAGCATATTGGCTTTCATGCTTTCGGCACGCCCAAAATTCCCCCAGCGGGCAAACTTCAGATAGTTGTCAAGAGTAGCCCTAAAACATGAGACCTAAACCCCACCTTCTCCGCGTTCTCCATGCCCTCTGCGGTTAATCCAACAACTCACTTCTCACGTCGTAAACCGCTTATAAATCCTTGTTATCTTATCCGGCAGTTTCAGAACGTCATCAATCACCACCCACCTGCTATCTGCATACATTCTCGGCAAATACTCCGCAGCCTCTCGATCAACAGTAATACAAAACGACTTGACACCATACCTTTGCGCCTCCTTCAACGCCATTCTCGTATCTTCAATCGCATAACTCCCATAATAATCCTGGTCTAACGGCTTACCATCACTCAACAGAATAAGCAGCTTTGTCTTCTCTTCTCTCCTTCTCAATTTAGTGGTAGTGTGCCTAATAGCCGGCGCAATTCTCGTAGATTGCTTATTCGTCATTACAGATATTTTACTCTGCACGATCGGGTCATAAGAGTCCTCAAAATCTTTGATAATATAGAACATCACATTTTCTCGTCCCTGCCCCGAGAACCCGTAAATAGCAAACGCATCGCCTAATTCTTTCAAAGCCTCCGACATCAATACCAAAGCTTCCTTTTCACACAATATTGTTGCTCCTGCCGTACTGCCACTCATATCAACGAGAAATGCAACTGCTATATCTCGTGTTCTGTTTTCGGTTCGTATATAATTCCTTTCGGACGGTGAGAGTCTTAGGCGCTTATCAATAAAATATTGAACCGTTGCATCCAGGTCAATATCATCGCCATCAAATTGCCCCCGTAATTTTACTAAACCCTCGGGTCTGAGCATCTGGAATTCGCGCCTGATTATCTTTATCTGGCCCGCATACTTCTGAATTGTGTCGAGATAAAACTCCTCTGTCCCACCCTCTAACATTTGTTCTCTTATCCGCGACCAATTCAATCTATAATCCTTGATGTCACTACCCCATTCAGGATACAAATAAGTACCTCGTTCGCTCCGAAGCCCGCTTTCATCCGTAATCAAAGTTTCAAGGTCTATTAAATAATCCTGCACTTTGTTTGCCACAAGCGCATCAATTCTTGACTCTACCTCTTTAGGTTTGACGCCTTTCTCTTTGTACAACGCTCTTAACCGTTCTCTTACTGCATCCTCAAAAGGCACGTCAAATTCAGTAGCTTCAGCGTCCCGAGGACTTTTGTCCGATTTTAGTTTCTCACTAATCTTTCGCGCTGTTCTACTGAAATTGCCTATGTTTTGGTTTACTTGTGATTGGTCTAAAGGTGCTGAAAAAGGTTCCATTGGTTGATATAGTCCTTGAAAATTGTCATCTATCAAGAAATATAATTCCGCCGCCACCCTTGCCGTTTCGTGGACGTCTGCATCAGGCGAAGCTAATGTTCGGCTGATGGATAAAGTTTGTTCAAGTGTGTGCAGTATTTTTTCTGGCACTTTTTCTTTTGTCGTTCCGGCAATTAACCGTTGTGCTATAAGCTCTACCGCCCTCTGTTTATCATTCGCTAATTCGTCAAGCGAAGGCCTCTTAGAGTTCATGTGTACGTTCATCTCTGATATTTGTACACCAAGAACTGGATATTCGGCTTTTAGTCGTGAATTGATTCTGTAATCCTCAAGTATGGTTATAAGGTCCTTCGCTAATGCAGGCACAGGAAAGAGTGCATAAAAATTCTCTATGTCGCTATTTCCTGGTAAATCCATTTTCGCTCACCATAATTTACCTCATTGGTATTTGGTTAAGTGTGTTTGCGAGTTTAGTATATTAAAAAATTAGTTAAGGCTATTTAAATATTACATCGAGCAATCTCAACCGCTGCCCGCATCCGATTTATGCAAATATCGTTATCCTATTTTTTAGTTATCCGTATGATTACACTGATTTCCACGAGAGAACAACAATTTAAATCGGTTTTTAGTACTCTATTGGTGATTATATCGGATAGTTCATCCTTCCCTTCTACTAACCCCTCATTTCTTGTGTTAATCTCGTGGTTCTTTTACCTCGAGATACTCGTTATCGTTTCTACCACGTTTGAGCAGGATTAATTTTTTCTACTAAATTTCCGGGCGGCAAAATGGATTAGATTGGCATGCTACCTAATAAACCATGTTGTTAGGCTCTGAGTATGTTTTCACCATGTATTCGTAGCAAACCTTGTCGGCTCTGATTCTATGTGCGCAAGAGGTTGCTTATAGGATTGTGAAGTAGCAGAAAGACGATTGATGGGATAGGAAAAGCGATAAAAACTTGAAAGAGAAGGTTTCACAAAGACTTACTTGTGTGATGCGCTATGACTTACGCAGTTACCACTCTAAGAGTTCTCGCTATTAATCTTCATAACCCGCTCTACGAACCATTCAAAAAACGTCGTACCGCTCTTCAATTAGCCAAAAAACTATCTTACCCACCCACTACGTAAAGCGACACTTAATAATTATGTATAACTAAAATTTGACGGATAAACAGAGTTCATATTTTATGGCGGTGGTGTTGGTGTCAGCTCGATTAGCTCACTCGGCTCCGTATAAACTTCGAACTGTCCATTGTAAAATGGCACATTGTCGTCAGGACCGGGCATGTGACATCCAACGCATACCGTATCCATTTTATACCAGCAAAATTCTGACATGCTGTATAATATGTCCGTATGGTTTTCATCATTTCTCAGTATATTATGACATTTTGGGCACTTACCACCACCATTACCACCATTACCACCATTACCACCACTAGGTGCATTTTCCGTCCCATAATAATGGCAGTTGTAACAGTGCTCAGTAGTTGCAGCGTGGTAATCGAGCTGCGCTTCGGGATGGCTATACCCGGGACCAAAATCATCCGCATCTGGTAGGTGACAAGGTTTGCAGCTTTCAATCGTTACACTAGTTCTACTAAAGTTATGACGCCTACCCTTATGTCCTTCCCGCGCTTTCTTCCCACCATGGTCTCCACCGGTATTTTTACTTTGTGGCACATGCCCGCCATTCGCAAGTGCGCTCTTAACATCAGAATGGCAGTCAAAGCAGTCGAGTACCGATGCGTTCTCCCATGTGTGTTTGCTCCCCGGAGGCGTCTGATTTCTAAACGTGCTGTTGCTCAATACGAAATCGAATCCCGCTACCGTCCAATTTCCACTAACCTTCGTGATATCATATTCTACGTACAGCGCCCTCGTGAACTTCATGCTCTTATCAAACCCGGTATGGCACATGATGCAAGCCTCGTTTAACCCCGAGGTATCGTTCAGCGATTTGTGCGATTCATTTACCGAGGACAAATCCGCAGTATCCGGGCTATGGCACTGCTGGCATGGCGGGATAGAGGCAGCATGCGCTTCCTCACCGGGTTGGACGCCCGGACCATCACCTTCTGCATAAGTAACGCCCGATTCGTTCCTGTGGCAGTACTCACACGCTCTACTTTCATGCGGTGCACCCGAAGGCATGTTCTCAAACTCATCGTTTACGTTCGAATGGCACTTAGAACAAGACACCTGGTTACCGCTATCAGATGTAGTATACCAGTTATGCTGCTGCCCCAATAGAGCGGAGGACAGCATGGAAGTGACTAAAGCCACAATAACTACCAATAACAGTACTACTATAACCTTGTATTTAGATTGCATCACTAACTTCCCTCCACATATGTAAAGTTATAACATGAGATATTAACTTACCATCCACATTCCCGGTTCAACTCGATTTTATAGCCCTGAGGTATGTAATAGGAAACATTAACAGAGACTTCTGTATGGCATTGCACACACGCTTCGTTCGCACCTTCCATTAAAGGATCTTTCAGCGATTCCTGAACAAATAGAAGGTGTGCTGCTTTTTCTGCAGTATCGTCAGGATCTCCGGTCAGGTGGAACCCACCAGCAACTGGCACAGTAACACTATGCATCATATCATGGCAGTCAGTACACGCATCAGTCCCGAGGTTGGAATGCGTGTAGTTTGTGGGTGCGTGACATACCATACATTCCTGAGTAGATGCCGCATGTGCTCCCTCGCCCGGATAAACCCCGGGTCCATATCCCCAGTCCCCAGCTCCAGCATATCCTTCAACGCTTGCATCGGTTCTATGGCACCCTTCACACATTATTTCTTTATGCGGACCGCCCAAATATAGTACTTGACATAATTATTTAGACAATTAGCTTAAATAAATGACATGGACTCATCTAACCCCCTTATCCGGCATATCTCGCTGGAAAAATTAAAACGTCTTATTCGAGAGGAGAAAAACAAGCACGTCTTCCAGCGT
>JAPWVK010000113.1 GCA_029241965.1 Candidatus Methanophagales archaeon | reverse complement strand
AGAAGCACTTACGGCTTACAAGGAGCAGCAATATGCGGAAAGAGGCTTCAGATTCCTTAAGGACCCCCTCTTCTTTGCCAACAGTATGTTCCTGAAGAATGAGGGCAGGATAGTTGCGATGGTGATGGTAATGGGACTTGCGCTCGTGGTTTATAGTTTAGCGGAGAAGAAGTTGCGGGAAGCGCTGGAGAGCGAAAACGAGACAATACCTGATCAGAAGAAAAAGCCAACGAAGAAACCAACGATGAGACGAGTCTTTCAGGTATTTGAGGGTATTACCCTCCTTTACACGGGCTCCAAGATGGTGAAGGTCTTGAATTTACGGCCGATTCATGAAAAAATCCTCGCATTGCTCGGCAGTGAGTATGAGTGGATGTATTGTACCTGTTATGGATAGGAGTTGCGTACTACTGAGTATCGTGGCACGGCAAAGCGGAAGAAGAAAGAGGCTGTTAGTCTACCCCATCCACTTTTTCATACGAAATAGCGAGAGAATAGCGAAAAAAGAAGATAGTCCGAGGTGTCATCTGCAATACGAATGTAAATCGGTATAACTTACGTAAATAACCGGTTCATAGTAGATTGAAATTCAGAAAATACCGTCTTTATAAACTTAAAGTGCGGAATGTGGGCTATATGTCTTCTTTACATATATAATAATTTAGACAGAGCGAAGTGCTAAGCTAATCGAATTGAATTGAATTGAAGGCGGAAGTCCAAGAAAAGGTCAGAGAACCAGGTTCATGACAATGATAAACCTCACAGTCCTGCCCAAATCCCGCTCTAAATACACGCCACATCGTTATCGGATGAAGAACCTTACTTTTTGGCTTTTTAATCGTGATAACCCTCACACTATCCACTTTTTTATCTGCCCTTTCTTCATCCGGTGCGATCAACACAACCTCATGCACCTTTGCAAGGCTCTTCGCCTCTTTGTGGAATACCCTTGTATCGTACGGCGGGTGCACGGTTGTCAATATGCAAACTTTCATGATATACCTATGTAATCTGCTTATGAATTATAATTCTTCACTCTAATCATCTAACGAACTCTGCATCCGCTGATAAAACGGCCCATAATAAATATCCCGTAACTCCACATAAATCTCTTTCAACCCCAACTTCTTAGCTAAAATCACGCTATGCGGATACAATCTTCGTAAATACTCTAATTACCCCAGAAGCACCTTCACCGCTTCCTTATCCAGTTCCTGTCTATGCTTTTGATCTTCCCATATCTTCCGGTAAAAATAGAAATACTCATAGAGCTCTGGCAAATCTCTGCAAAATACAACCCTGTGGTTATCAATAACTTGAGCCTTCATGTATAGCGAAAGCTCCTCAAATAGCCATATATCGTATCTTTTCAACGACACGTTTATATTCGCGTAAATCTTTCTCAAAATCGCACTCATACTACTGCTATCTCTTACGCCTGGCGCAATTACACAGAAATCACGGTCACTCCTGCTATCTACTACCTGCCCTTTCGCACCCGAGCCGAACAAAAGAACAGCAAGAATTCTTTTATCTTCCGCCAGAAATGCAAAATCCGATTCTATTCTTTGGTACTCATCCATTATTGTACCACCTCGATAATCAACTTTCTTGTGTCGGTTTCTTAATCCAACTATAAATCCGCTCTTATCGTTTTACCGTCCATCACCGCTGCTTCCGGCACACTTACTTCCTTCTCCACAGTCCACATCACCGTTGCGTTTTCCCCCGCCTGCCCTGCCCTTAATATATAAGAAGATGCAAACACGTCGAAATTCGTGCCGCCTTCTATCGGCCCTTCTGTCGAATACGGCACAACGAACTTGTATGTACCGTTTGACATCACCCGCTCGGTATACACAAAATTTCTACCCTGATTCGTGCTTACATTTGTGGCTATCTCCACTATCGAGCCATTAGGTGCAGTTCCTTCTATCCTCGCGCCCTTTACGTACTCAAACACCTTCACGAAACTCATTGGCTCTATATATTCAGGTGTCCATGCTTTCATATTTGGCTGTCCTGTTCTGACACCGTAAAGGTAAACGTTTAGCAATCCATCCTTCTCCTTTATCAAAAACGTATTTTTATTTCCTTCATCCCTAATTGTCCATACGCCTTTGTCACTTTTCACAATAGAAGTATCCACCGAAATAGGAAGGCCGGTGGAGTTGAATGTGGCCTTCAGCATCTCTGGCAGAACTCCCTCATCCAAAATCTTTTCTATTCCCACACCCGCAGGCATACTGAACAAGTGTCCGTGAAGTATCTGTGCTTGTGACTCTGTCGCTTTATAATTGCCGGAATTATGTATCCAATAGCCACTCCCTGTACTTTCATTCATAATCATCAATGGAAGTATAAAAGTAGGGGACTCATGCACTAACCGATAGTGTTCTAAAGCAGATATGGTTCCGCCACCTACATCCACACTTGCACCGTCAAATACATGCAAACGTGCTTCCATCGTATTGTAGTAATACGGAAGTGTGTTATAATATTGAGAGTTCCCGGCCCACACAGTCATCGCAGCATATTTGTTGTAATAGGCGCTCCATACATCCGCCATCATGAAATCACTTACCACGTATCGAACACCGAGCGCATCCGCAACTTCGTTCGCTTCGTTTGCATCATTTGTGATGAAGAACACACAAGCCCCGGGCTTATCGCCCTGATGCGGTCCCCCAATGCCTCTTTGGAATGGATTTGCAACCGGAATACGATGCGCTATTCTTGTTATCCAATGACCATAATCCCACCAGCTTATTATCGAATATGCCTCTGGCGGATAATCATAATCCTCACCCTCAGGCGGCTCTTCGTACAAAGCGTAATAATCCACACCCGGGTCAGGTGTATTCTCTTTCATCCACGAAAGCGATTCGTACCAGTCATATTCCGGTCCACCACCGTATTTTGCAGTTGCTAAAGATGTCGTTAAAGGAGGGTAAAAAATAACCAAACCAATTAAAATTGAAGTGATGAAGATGTCCGCACGTAAATACCGTTTTATTTTAGCTACGCTTGTGTGCTCCTCTTTATCCACTGCTGGTTTCGTTTTTTCTTTTACCTTCTGTTGTACACCCGCACCTCCTTTCTTCTTTCCCTTTATCTTCTCCCCTGTCCCTTCTTCCGTCCCAGCACCTCTAAACGCGACAAACTCGAGTATCTTCCAGGACACGAATCCGCATAGAAGCGCAGCATTCACCGCATAATACGCTGCGAATCTGTTTTGGCCTCCACCCGTGAGTGGGTTCCAACAAGCGGATAGTATTACTACACTCCACACGACAAACAAAATCTCCTCCGCGCGGAATTTTCGCGCTATCTTATAGCCAAGCCATGCGAAACCGATGAATGCAATGAAGAAGCTAGTGGTGAACCAACGCCATGCCTCACCATCAGCAATTTTGTCGGTATATGGCGAAACAATGTGCATAGGGTGAATCTCCGCTACGGTTAGCTGTGTCTCCGTGGGAAAGAATATACGCAGGCTGCCTGTCAGCGAAGAATATAAAGACGGATTTATAGCATTCAAAAGCACTAAAGACAAAATCCCAAGTACCAATATCACAATAGGATATCCATAAGTGTCTATCTTCTTGTAGTTCATCAAGAACGAGATAGCACCCAAAACCCCGAATACGACCATGCCAAGCACAAGCGAGATAACATGAAATGTTGTCAATGACCCGGGATGAAGCGCGGGGATAATCATAACCAGAGAAACAAGGAAAATTGGTATGCCCACAATACAGAGATAATCCGTACTTTTACCCCTCACATGGTCAATGATGTGCTGAACCACTGCGTAGATGAGCAAGATGAATATGAATAGAGGCGCGCCTTTCCAGGAAAGGTAGAAACACCCGAAGAAGATACCGCCAAACAGTGAATAAATCAATGGCTTCTTCAGCGAACCCCAATCCTTATCTGACACAGAATAAAACGTTATCTCATTTTCCTTCGCACTCTTTATCGCAAGAATAAGGAATAGCATTGCTATCGTGCTGAATAGCGTCTCGGCCACGTGATGGTCCGTGAATCCTAACAGAGAACGTGACAAGAATTGCCCTGGGAGAATCGCGATTAACGCTGCGGAAAGAATACCGGCATTCCTGCCCCATAACTCTTTTCCGATGAAATAAACCGGAATAACGGTAAGCGCACCTAAAACTGCAGGGAACCACGCGCCTATTACTTCTATTCCATGTTCTCCTAAAGTTGCGTAAGGATTTCCAAGCCCGATTAGCCAGATAATAACCGCTAGTGAATAATCAAAGAGGGGTGCAAAAGGGATGATTGTGCCATGCGGGTATTGTGAGAGGGCATCGAAGTAGATGCGATGCGGGAAGTTATGCAGCGTGTTCTCCACCAATCTCATATTATACCACGGATCGTTCCCACCGAATCGCACGAACGCACCACTAAAAATGCTGTCATAAGGTAGAGCCCTTATGTAAAGCGATAATCCGAATATCAAAGCTAATAGAGCGCCGTAGACCAAAGATGATTTATCAATACTTTTCATTTTTATTCTTATTTTACTCATTCTTATCTTTCCCTCGCTGCTTTAGCCTTTAGTGGTTATCACCTTTTACTTCTTACTGCTCTTTATAATAAATACATACTTGTTTGTTTTTGCTTTCGCGTTTATGCTTTTTATGGAGAAACCGGATACATAAACTTAAGTAAGGTATAGATAAAATCAAGGGTACAAACCATGCTAAAGAATAGAATAAGCATAATCGGTTCCGGATGGGTAGGCACCGCGGTCGGAAAGGGCTTTGCCGAGAATGGATATGAAGTAATCTTCTACGATATTGTGGATAAAGACCTGCCTAACTTCACGAACGACCTGAACCATGCAATAGAGAACTCAGAGGTGTCGTTCATATGTGTTCCGACACCGTTCGGAGACCAAGGAATTGACTTAAGCTATATAAAGGACGCCGCGAAGAATATAGGAGAGGCACTGGCAACTAAAGGACCAGAAGAGTACCATCTGGTGGTAGTGAAGAGCACAGTAGTGCCAACAACGACCGAACGGGTAGTAATACCAATACTGGAGCAATACACAGGGAAGAAAGCGGGCGAATTCGGAGTGTGCATGAATCCAGAATTTTTAACCGAGATTTCTGGTAGCTGGAGCACTGATCCCGAATACAAGAGGGGATTCTTTACGGAAGACCGAATAGTAATCGGCGAATATGACAATAAATCAGGTGACGCTCTGGCAGAGCTTTACGCACCGTTGAACACGCCTATTTTCAGAACGGATTTGAAAACTGCGGAGATGATAAAATACGCATCGAATTGTATTCTTGCCACGAAAATATCGTACTGGAACGAGATTTTTCTTATTTGCAAAGAGCTTGTGATTGATTCTCAAGAAATAGCGGATATTGTCGGCTCAGACCCGCGAATAGGTAAGTACGGGACAGTCCACGGAAAGGCGTTTGGAGGGAAGTGTTTGCCAAAGGATTTAAAAGCCTTTATTTCTCACACTGAGGAATATCACAAACCAAAATTGCTGAAAGCAGTGTATGAAATAAACGAGGAGATGAAAAATAAATACGGAGTGAGGGAATGATTAGAAAGGCAGTGATACCGGCAGCGGGATTGGGAACGCGGTTTTTGCCCGCAACGAAGGCGCAGCCAAAGGAGATGCTCCCGGTAGTGGATAAGCCAGTTATACAATATGTTGTGGAAGAAGCGATAGCTTCAGGAATAAAAGATATTCTTATTATAACGGGAAAGGGAAAAAGGGCAATAGAAGACCATTTTGGTAAGAGCGAAATGGAAAATGAGTTTTTAGATGAAATAGACGAAATGATGAGCCACGTAAACCTTCTTTATACTCGGCAGAGAGAGCCACGAGGGCTGGGGGATGCGGTTTACCACGCGAAAAGTTTTGTAGGTGAAGAGGCGTTTGCCCTGCTTTTAGGCGATACTATAACAATTCCAGAATGCACCGCGGAAATAATCAAGAAATACGAGGAATTCAAGACTTCTATTATTGCCGTTGAGGTAGTTCCAATGGAAAAAATAAGCAGCTATGGGATAATAAAAGGAAAAGGTGTTGACGGGGATATTTACCGCGTCGATGATTTAGTGGAGAAACCCTCGCCGGAAGAGGCGCCGTCAAATTTGGGAATCTTAGGCAGATATATTTTGACTCCAGCGATATTTGATGCAATCGAGCGAACGCCACAGGGGAAAGGAAATGAGATCCAACTTACCGATGCGTTACGTCTCGTAAGAGAGAAGATATATGCCTACGTGTATAGAGGGAGGAGATACGACATAGGGAATAAACTTGACTGGCTGAAGTCTAATATCGAACTTTCTTTAGCAGATGAAAGGTTTAAAGACGCACTTAAAAGTTTTTTGGATTCGATGATAGGTGATAAAAATGAAGAAGGACATTGAAGAAATAATAAGAAATCTTGGAAAGATAAGCAAGAGCATTGGAGACAAGAATGTTTTAGTCACAGGAGGAGCAGGTTTTTTAGGCTCTTGGATTTGTGAAGTCCTTGTAGAGCAAGGAGCGAAAGTGACTTGTCTGGATAATCTCGCAAGTGGTTTGGAATCCAATATATCCTCTATGAGGGATAAAGGAAATTTCAAGTTCATCGAACATGACATAACACAACCAATATTTTTTGATGTGCCAATAGATGTAGTGATGCATTTAGCGAGCAGAGCATCTCCTTTTGAGTTTGAGAAATACCCCATTCAAATTCTCAAGGCAAACACTTTGGGGATCTGGGTCGCTCTGGGCATAGCGAAAGAGCACGGGGCTCGATTTCTTTATACCTCCACCTCTGAGATCTACGGTGATGCTAATGAGATACCGACAACCGAGGAATACAGAGGAAATGTGAATCCAATTGGACCGAGGAGCTGTTATGACGAGGCGAAGCGATGTGGTGAATCCTATGTAATTGCATATAAAAATCAACATGGTCTGGATACAAGAATAGCACGTATTTTCAATACCTACGGTCCGAGGATGAGAGCGGAAGGCGTTTATGGAAGAGTTATTCCTCGCTTTGTAGAGCAGGCATTAGGTAATAACCCGATAACAATTTTTGGTGAGGGAACACAAACAAGGAGTTTCTGCTATGTCACGGACCAGGTAGAAGGCTTGTTAAAACTTGCTTTTTCTGAAGGAGCAAAAGGAGAAGTGGTAAATATAGGAAGTACTAAAGAAATAACAATTTTATCACTCGCAAAATTGATAAATGAGTTAACCAACTCTTCTTCGAAAATGGAATTTCATCCTTTGCCCAAAGACGATCCTCAGAGGAGGAACCCAGACATAAGCAAAGCAAAAAAGCTTTTGGGTTGGGGACCCAAAGTGGAATTAGAAGTAGGGCTGATGAGGACGATAGAACGGTTTTAAGAGAAATAATGCTATAAACTTTACCGTCAAATGAAGCGGTATCTTGCTTACGCAAGGTACTATCCGCCAAAACAACATTTATATAGTACGAAATTAAAAATAATACCTATGTCAGATATAACCTACGTGGACCTTTTCACAATCTTCTGGAAGGGTCTCAGGAACGGCAACCGGAAATATTTGAATCCTTCTGACAAGGCACTTTTCAGGGCTTCGCTTTGGTATGCGAAACATCGTGGAGGCATAGTAAATGCATCGCTTGTGGAGAAACTATCGGCACTCGTTGAAAAGTTGAAAGACCCTGATTATATCTTCTGGCTTGGAACGATGCGATGAAGCAAAGTGAAAAGATGAAAAACAAAAAAATCCTGATCACTGGCGGCACAGGTTCAATAGGACAGGAAATTGTCCAAGAGATATTAAAGTATGAGCCTAAAGTAGTGCGAATATTAGACGTAGACGAAACGAAACAATTCGAGTTACAACAAGAATATGAAGATCACGAGAATGTCAGGTTTCTATTGGGTGATATCCGAGATAAAGAGCGTTTGTCTCGCGCTATAGAAGATATAGATATTATTTTTCATACCGCGGCACTAAAACACGTGTTGGCTTGCGAATACAATCCTTTTGAGGCAGTAAAAACCAATGTGATTGGGATACAGAATTTAATTGATGGTGCTATGGATGAAGAAGTTGAAAAGGTGATATTCACAAGCAGTGACAAAGCAGTTAACCCCACTAATGTAATGGGTGCTACAAAACTCTTAGCAGAGAGGTTAATCACTTCTGCAAACTACTATAAAGGTGCAAGAAAAACAATATTTTCAAGCGTGAGATTTGGTAATGTTCTCGGTTCGAGAGGTTCCATTATTCCTTTATTTAAAAAACAGATTGAGCACGGAGGACCTGTAACCATAACTAATAATGAAATGACCCGATTCATCATGCCCATGCGAGAAGCGATTGATCTACTTTTTAAAGCGACAGGGCTCGCGCAAAGAGGTGAAATATTTGTTTTCAAAATGAGGGCGCTAAAAATAACGGATTTAGCGGAGGTTATGATTGATGAATTAGCTCAAAATTGCGGATACTCTCCAAATGAGATTAAACTGAAACTAATAGGCACCAAACCGGGAGAGAAATTATACGAAGAGTTAATGACAGAAGATGAAGCGAGAAGAGCTTTGGAAAGTGAAGATATGTTTATTGTGCTTCCGGAAATGAAAGAGCTGTCTCATATTGATAAATCCTCTTACCCTTCGGTATCAGAAATAACTGAGGTTAAGGCGTATACCTCAAAGGATGTAAAGCACCTTACCAGGGAAGAAATAAAAGGGATATTATATCGAGAAAATTTGATAGAGGAAGTAAAATGATATTGGTAATGAAATCTAAAAATGAGGTCTTGATTAGATTAACGAGTGAGAGATGGACCCATATTACCACTTCTCATTATCACGGCATACAAAACTTCAAAGGTAGATAAAATCGTAAAGAGGGGAGTGATATGGGAGAAGTAGAAATAATCAAAATGATTCCGCATGTGGTTAGGTCACGGCAAAGAAGGATTTGGATAGATTACGATGAAGACGCTGATGTGCTATATATGAATTTTACATATCCGCCAAAGGTGGTGGAACACGAAGAAGACGAGAACGGAATCGTAAGGAATTACGATGAGAAGGGAAAGCTAGCGGGGTTAACGATAATAGCGGCAACGAGATTTTTAAAAGCAAAAGATGAGGAGAGGGGAAAAGGGGTTGGTTGAAGGTGTATAAAGGATTGGAAAAAAGCTATCAAACCGTAGAGAGATGAATAGTGTGATGAAAATAAAAGAGAAATAATAGAAGATGCAAAAAATAAAGATTATAATAGATACGTCTTCGTGGATAAACGTGTTTAGGGTGGACCTTACCAACTATTTGATCGAGAATTTTTCTGTACTTGTGACACCAAAGGTTAAAGAAGAGATATTGGAGGGGAAAGGGTTTGCAGAAGATGCGGATTTATTCGAGAAACTTTCAACCGAAGGGAATATCCGGATCGTAAAGCCTAAGACAATCCGAGAAGAGATCAAACATGAAATCAGTGTATCTTCTGGAGAAATAGAGAGCATAGCATACGCAATGGAGAGAGGAGATTGTATCGTATTGATAGATGATTCAAAAGTATATCATGTGATGGATCGCTTTAATCTGAAATACATCTCATCTGTAAACATCATGATTGATGCATATCTAACGGAAAAGATTAATAAAGACAAAGCTTATAAATTATTGGAAATATTGAGAAAGGTTTTAAAGGAGGAAGTAATAGATAAAGCAAAGGCGGTATTAAAAGATGCTGGAAATAAAGCTAAAAGAGGAATATGATGAGTGGCTGAGGAAGATATCGAGGGAGGTCAGCATCTCACCAGAAGAATTGGCGTATATGTCTATCGAGAAATTTATAAAGGAGTATAGAACGAGAAAAGCAGTAAAAGCGTATGTAGAAGGCAAAATATCATTGGGAAAAGCTGCGGAGGTTGCAGGGCTGCCAAAGAGAAAATTCATGGCAATGATCGAGGATTTTGGAATTCCGTTAAATCTTGATGCACGTGATTTTATAAAAGGTTTTAGGTTCTTATCTGAGCTGAGGGGGCACCGTACCTATAAAGATGTGTGAGATATGGGGTGATAGTAAAAATTCGTTGGTGAAACAAGTCTATAAGCCAAGGTGGTAATATGAATATCCTGGTAACGGGCGGCGCGGGATTCATCGGAAGATGGATTGTGAAAAGACTGCTGGATGATGGACATGACGTATGTGTTTTAGATGACCTCTCTAACGGAAGAGCAGAGAATATTGAAGAGTTTAGAGATAATCCGAAGTTTGAATTTATTTTAGGAGATGTGAGAAATAAGGAGATGATGGAGAATCTATTTAAAGATGTGGATATTTGCATCCATACAGCAGCGGCAATAAACGTTCAGGAGAGTATAGAGAACCCGCAGAGGTATTACGATGTAAATGTGAACGGAACTTTTAACATTCTGGAAGAGGCAAGAAAGAAGGATGTTAAAGTGGTTTTGATAGGAACTTGTATGGTTTATGATTTGAGTTCATCAGAGGCTATTAACGAAGAGCATCCGTTGAATCCAAAATCACCTTATGCCGGCTCGAAATTAGCGGCTGAGAACTTGGCTTTGTCCTATTTCCATGCTTATGGTTTGCCAGTTGTGATTACCAGACCGTTCAATACTTATGGTCCGTATCAAAAAAGCAACATGGAAGGTGGAGTAGTGAGTATATTTATCAGGTCGCTTCTGGAAGGAAAAGTACTTAACGTTTTTGGTGATGGCACGCAGACACGAGATCTTCTTTATGTTGAAGATTGTGCTGAGTTTATCGTTGAGGCAGCCTTCAACGAAAAAGCAGTTGGAGCGGTAATAAACGCGGGTTCTGGCAAGGATATTGCAATAAAGGATTTAGCGGTTTTGATTTGTAAAGATGTTGAAAGGATAAAGCATGTTAAACATCACCATCCGCAGAGCGAGATTCCTAAGTTGCTGTGTGATCACACAAAAGCAAAGGAATTATTGGGATGGGAGCCAAAAATATCATTAGAAGAAGGATTTGAGAAAACTAAAAAGTGGATAAAGAGTGCTGAACTATGAAATTCATACCTTACGGACATCAATGGATAGACGAAGAGGATATAGAAGAAGTAGTAGCAGTTTTAAAAAGTGATTGGATTACCACAGGACCAAAAATAGAAGAGTTTGAGAATGCCCTATGCGAATATGTTGGCTGCAAATATGCAGTTGCCGTTAATTCCGGAACGAGTGCGTTGGACATTGCGGTTCAAACTTTAAATCTGCCAAGAGGTTCTGAAATTATTACAACACCTTTTACTTTTGTAGCAACATCAAATGCGGTATTGTATAACAATCTAAAGCCAATTTTTGCGGATATAGAAAAGGAAACGAGAAATATAAATCCAGAGGAAATCAGGAAAAAGATAACAGACAAAACAAAAGCGATAATTTATGTTGATTATGCAGGACATCCATGTGATATTGAAGAAATAAAGGATATTGCTGAAGAAAGTGATTTATATTTAATTGAGGATGCGAGTCACGCGATTGGTGCGGAATACAAAGGTAAGAAAATAGGAAACTTTGCTGATGTGACTGTGTTCAGTTTTCATCCGGTAAAGCATATAACAACTGGCGAGGGAGGAGTGGTAGTCACAAATAACAAAGATTTTTATGAAAGGTTAAAGATGCTAAGAAACCATGGAATTGACAAAAGTGCTTTGGATAGATTTGGACCGGAAGCCGGGTGGGCGTATGATTTGAAATTTCTTGGCAGAAATTATCGGATAACAGATTTCCAAGCGGCATTGGGAATTTCACAATTGAAGAAATTGGATGAGTTTTTAAGGATGCGGGAAGAGATTGTGAGAAGGTATAACAAGGCTTTTGAGGCTATACCTGAAATAGAGACGCCAATTGTTAAAGCTTACGTTAAACCTGCATGGCATATTTATACGGTTTTATTGAATGGGATAAATAGAGATGAGTTTTTCCGGAAGATGAGGGGAAGAAATATAGGGGTGAATCTTCATTATATCCCGATTTACAGGTTTTCGTATTATCAGGAACATTTTAATATTAATTCAGGTGATTTCCCGGTAACAGAGGAGGTGTTTAGCAAGATTGTTACGCTTCCGTTGTTTTCAAAGATGACCGAGGATGAGGTTCTTACTGTAATTGAAACTGTAAAAGATTTTGGAACGGTTTAAGATATTTATTTAAACTAAAAGTAATAGTGATAGTAATGAAAACAAGCATAGTAGAAAAGCAGGTTGACGCGCTCATAAAAGGGGGATATTATCCAAATAGGGCGGAATTCATTGACGATGCAATAAGGGCTTTTTTTGAGCTTAGAAAAGAGATGAAAATTGCAGCGGCTGTCGAGCTATACAAAAAAGAAGAAGTGTCAATTTCTAAAGCTGCGGAGTTAGCGGGATTAAATATAGAAGAGATGAAGAGGGTTTTAGCAGATAAAGGCATAGAAATAAAAAGGGGCTTCACGAAAAACAGAAAAACGGCAGCCCGTGCACTTTCACAGATGATGCGATGACCGTCATTGATACTTGTATCCTGAGTTCTTTAGCAAAGATAGACCGGTTGGATCTATTACCTACGGTTTTTAGGGATATAATTATGACTCCTTCTGTTCTCAACGAGATAGAAAAAACAGGAGAGGCTAAATTCGTCAAAAGAATCAAAGAATCTGTGTATTTTGATGAGATAGGTGGAGGGAAGTTCATTTTTGTTGTGCCTCTCCGCCGGAAAGAGTTACAATATGCACATAAATTAAAAACCGAATATGGGCTGAGTATTGCAGATTCTGAATGTATAGCAGTTGCGAAAATGAGGAAGATGATTTTATTGAGCGACGATAAGTACCTTGGGAAGATGGCGATAAATGAAAGTGTGGAGCATGTTTATGATTTTCTAACCTTTTTGGAAGCGTGCATTCTAAAAGGAATAATACAAAGGGATGAACTGATAGAGATAGTATCTTTATTAAAGAAGAGAGAATTTTCCGATAATGACAAGAGGGAACTTTTCTCTTACTTTGAATTAAAAGGGGAGAGATGACATGAATACCGCGGAGAAAGTTTACAAACAAGCTTTGGATTATGCATTAAGTAAGATAGAAAAGAATATGGAAGAGTTAAACGATTCTTTTCCATTTGTTACTGTCAATGGTAAATGGGAACTCTGCAAAGAGGAGGATTGGGACTTAGAGATTTTTAGTGATGGATACTGGTGCAATGGTTTCTGGATTGGAATGCTCTGGCTGGCATACAAAGTCACCAAAAATAATAAATTTAAGAGGAAAGCTTATGAACTGTGCAAGTTAATCGAACCTCGGAAGAATAGCAACAAAATTCATGATTTAGGGTTTCTTTTCTATCCTTCTTTCTGTGTTGGATACGACATAACGAAAGATGGATATTTTAAGAGAGTTGCTTTGACTGCTGCTGATTCGCTTCTGTCAAGATTCAATGATGAAATAGGTGCTATAACTGTTTCAGGGGATCTACAAGAAAGCGGCTTAACTGCTATTGATACAATGATGAATTTACCTTTATTGTGGTGGGTGTATGAGAAAACAGGCAACCAAAAGTATTATGATGTAGCTTATAAACATGCCGCCACAACAATGCAACATTTTATTAGAGAGGATGGGTCAACATATCACGTAATAGAATTTGATCTGGATACGGGACAGGTAAAGAGAAAATACACTCTGCAAGGATATAACGATGAAAGTTGTTGGTCGCGAGGACAAGGATGGGGCATTTATGGGTTCGCATTGGCGTATAAATATGCGAAAGAGAAAGAGTTCTTAATAACAGTGGGAAGACTTGCCAATTATTATATAGCAAATTGCCTACCAAATTATGTTACGTATTGGGATTTTAACGACCCTGAGATACCAAATACGATAAAAGATAGTTCCGCGGCAGCTATAACTGCTTCTGGATTAGTGGACTTATCAAATGTTGAGCCGGACAAAACAAGAGCAGAAAAATACGAAGAAATGCCGTATAAGATATTAGAAACCCTTTCTAAAAATTATCTCGCAGATAACTCTTCTCAAGGTATTTTACTACATGGCTGTTTTGATAAAACTAATAATATTGCTACGGACAGCAGTTTAATTTTTGGGAATTATTATTATATGGAAGCGTTAGTCAAATCGAATTTTGGATTTAAAGGGAAAGATAGATGGAGATATTAGTAATCGGTGCGGGATCTATCGGAAGAAGGCATATAAACAATTTAAACAATTTAGGTTACGAGGATATAGATGTAGTAGATATAAGTGATGCTAATTTAGGCTATGTTAAGAAGAACTTTGAGATAAAAGAAACTTTTAATGATTTTAAAGGTGCCTTATCATCTAAAGGTTATGATGTTGCTTTTATACTAACGCCACCAATCTATCACATTCCTATGGCGTTAGAATTAGCAAAGAAAAGGTTGGATTTATTTATAGAAAAACCTTTGAGTCACAACTTAGAGCATGTAGATGAACTGATAAACGCAAAGGAGGACAGTAACTTAATAATAATGGTGGGATATAATCAAAGATTCAATTTCGGCATGAGAAAATTAAAATCGTATATAGAGGAGGGAATATTAGGAAAAATTTATTACATTAGAGCGGAGGTTGGTCAATACTTACCAGATTGGAAGCCCTGGCAGGATTATCGTAAAAGTTATACAGCAATTAAAGAATTGGGTGGGGGAATAATATTAGATGGCTCTCATGAGATAGATTATGTTCTGTGGCTTGCTAATAATAAAGTCAAAGAAGTTAAAACAATCCATGACAAAGTTAGTGATTTAGAGATAAACGTTGAAGATGTTGCAGAGGCAATTTTTGGATTTGAAAATGGCATCATAGCCAGTATCCATTTAAATATGATTGAGAGAGGATATAGTCGATATTGTAAGGTTGTAGGTGAAAAAGGGAGCATCAAATGGATATTTAAAGATAATATTCTCGAATTTTATGATGTTGACTCTAAGGAGTTAATAATGAAAAAATATGAAATAGACCAAAACAATTCGTATTTAGAGGAGTTGAAACATTTTTTAAGTTGCGTTGAGAATAGAATTGAACCTTTGAGTAACATTTATACTGCGAAAGATACTTTAGAAGTAGTTATAAAAATGAAAGAAATGGGTGATTAAGTATGCCAACAGCAATAATACAAGCAAGAATGGGTTCGACAAGACTACCGGGAAAGGTCATGCTGAATATATTAGGAAAACCAGTATTATGGCATGTTGTAAATAGAGTATCAAAGGCAAGACTAATTGACGGATTGATTGTTGCGACAACTGTAAATTCAGAGGACGACATTCTCGTAGAATTTTGCAAGAGTAATGGTGTCTTAGTTTTTAGAGGAAGCGAAAAAGATGTTTTAGATAGGTATTATCAATGCGCTAAAGAATATAATATAAAAGACACCGTGAGGATAACTGCTGATTGTCCTTTACATGATCCAAATGTTATAGATAAGGTCATCAAAGAATACTTAGGTGGAGATTGTGATTATGCATGTAATACTATTGAATATTCTTTTCCAGATGGATTTGATGTTGAGATTTTTTCCTTTACTGCATTAGAGGACGCCTGGAAAAATGCAAAATTAACATCTGAGAGAGAGCACGTAACCCCCTATATTAGGAAGAATGAAAAATTCAGAAAGAAGAATGTCTTTTCAAATAAAAAATATCTATTATATCGATGCTCGCTTGATCATCCCGAGGATTATGAGTTTATAAAGAGAATTTATGAAGGTATTGGAAGAGAAATGTTTTACATTGATGATGTAATTAACTATTTGAGAAAACATCAAGAACTACTGAAAATAAACCAGCATATAGAAATTAATGAAGGTTATTTAAAGTCGTTAAAAGAAGATGAGATAATCTTAAAGCAACGAGGCGATTGATTATGAAAACAAAAGCGGGTGTTAAATTGTGGAATAAAGCAAAAAAAATTATCCCTGGTGGGTCGCAGTTGTTGTCAAAACGAAGCGAGCAGTTCTTGCCAGAGCAGTGGCCATCTTATTATAAAAAGGCAAAAGGAGTCGAAATTTGGGATTTGGATGGTAATAACTTTATTGATATGTCGCTTATGGGAATTGGAACCTGCGTATTAGGATATGCCGATGATGATATAGATGACGCAGTCAAAAAAGCAATTGATGGGGGAACATTTGCTACACTAAACTGCCCGGAAGAAGTTGAACTGGCAGAATTACTACTAAATCTTCACCGATGGGCAGATATGGTACGATATACAAGAACCGGAGGGGAGGCAGTAGCGGTAGCAGTAAGAATCGCTCGTGCATATACGAGAAAGGATACCATTGCTTTTTGTGGGTACCATGGGTGGCATGATTGGTATCTCTCAGCGAATTTAGCAGATGATAAGAATTTGGATGGGCATTTGCTTCCCGGGTTGGAGCCACTTGGAGTTCCAAGAGGTTTGAAAGGAACCGCAATACCTTTCAATTACAATCGAATAGACGAACTTGAAGAAATTGTGAAGTGTGAGGATATAGGAATAATTGTGATGGAGCCGATAAGAGACCATGAGCCAGAAAACAATTTCTTAAAGAATTGTAGAGATATAGCAGATGATATTGGGGCTGTATTGATATTTGATGAGATTACATCGGGGTGGAGATTGAGGGCTGGTGGAGTTCACGAGTTGTATGGCGTCCATCCAGATATCGCTGTTTTTGGAAAAGCAATGAGTAATGGCTATCCAATGGCTGCGATTATCGGAAAAGAAGCGATCATGGATGTAGCACAGAGCACTTTTATCAGCAGTACATATTGGACTGATAGAATAGGTCCGGTTGCAGCCATATCCACTATAAATAAAATGCTGGATAATAATGTTCCATCCCATCTATGTAGAATTGGAGATTTGATAAGTGATGGATGGAAAAGACTTGGGAAAGAACATAACCTGAAAATACATACAGATGGTATTGCACCGCTGCCACATTTTGCATTTGATTATAAAGAAAATCAGGCATTGCAGACATTGTTTACCCAGGAAATGCTAAATCGTGGATTTTTAGCGTCGAAAAGTGTATATGTGTCATATAGTCATAATGAAGAGCATGTTGAGGAGTATTTGGCGAATGTGAATGGCGTGTTTGGAATAATCAAAAAAGCAATTGAAAAACATAATGTGCACGATTTGCTTAAAGGTCCAGTTGCGCACGAAGGGTTTAAAAGATTAACCTAAGAGGTGTTGAAAATGAACAACCAAGATAAAATATTTTTAGAGTTTGAGGGAGACAACTGGTATGAACGAAATAAAGAAGCTTTAAAGGCTAACAACAAAGACATTCCTCTATTATTAATAGAGCTCTATAATATCAAACCTAAAAGGGTAGTGGAAGTAGGATGTAATGTTGGCGATCAGTTACTCTTGTTGAAAAAACTGGGATATGCTAATTTGTGGGGAATCGAATTGCAAGATTATGCAGTTGAAATTGCAAGAAAGAGAGCAAGTGGTATCAATATTGTAAAAGGCTCAGCGTTTTACATTCCGTATAAAGATATTTTTTTTGATGTAGTTTTTACTTCTGGATTATTGATACATATTTCGCCAGACGACATTGAAAAAGTTTTAGATAAAATATACCGGTGCACAAGCTCATATATCGGGGGATTTGAAAATTATACTTCACATGGTTATCAAATGGTCAATTACAGGGGAAAGGATAACCTGTTGTGGAAAACAGACTTTTCAAAGTTATTTTTGGATAGATTCCGCGATTTGAAACTGGTTAAAGAGAGAAAGTATCACTACCTAGAAGACAAAAAACTTATTGATCAAGCCTTTTTACTAAAAAAGATTAAAATTCGTAGGTAAGTCAGATGAATACAGTTGCAATAATACCCGCAAGAGGTGGATCAAAAGGGATTCCCAGAAAGAATATTAAAGAGCTAGATAGAAAGTCTCTTATATCCTACGTCATAGAAAACGCTCTTAAGGTGGGAAAACTGGACAGAGTTATAGTATCCACTGAAGATAAAGAAATAGCAGAGATAGCAAAGAAGTATGGTGCAGAGGTTCCTTTCATCAGGCCGAAAGAACTTGCTAGAGATGCGACGCCAACTTTGCCTGTTTTACAGCATGCGGTAAAGTATTTAGAGGAAGAAGAAAATTACAAACCCGACATAGTTGTTCTACTGTACGCAACTTCTCCTTTAGTAAAACCTAAGAGAATATCAGAGGGTATAAAAATGCTAAAGGAAGGGAATTTCGATTCTGTTTTAGGCGTCATGGAAGATAGGGGACATTACTGGATCGAAACAAATAATGGTTACGAAAGATTATATCCAAAAACTCTGAAAAACAGACAGTTCACTAAGCCTTTATTTAAGGAGAGCGGAGCAATTTACATATGCAAGAGAGAGATTTTAATGGAAAAGAATACTTTGGTGGGTGGAAAGATTGGCTTTTTGAAAATGAATAAAAAAGAATCTATAGACATTGATGACATTATTGACTTTGAGATTGCTGAATTCCTAATGAAGAGGGGGATAATATGAGAAGAGTAAAAATGGAGGATAGATTTGTGGGTGATGGAGAGCCTTGTTATATATATAGCAGAAGCGGACTTTAAAGGGCTTTTGACATCATAAAAATAACAAATCTACAAAGGTTGTAAGAAGTGTAAGAAATGATTCTGGATTCATTATTCGTGAATCATAATGGCTCCGTAGAAATGGCTAAAATGGGTAAACGCTGCGAAAGAAGCGGGAGCGGTGCAATGAAGTTACAAACTTTCAAAGAGGAAAAGGTAACGAACCTTTTATTAATACAAATATATATTAATACAAATATATATTACAAACAAAAAAATGAACGAAAATTTTTATCCTGAGAGCGAGGAGATTTTGTTTACGAACCGGGAAAAGGAATTAGAAACACTGGAGTTCTACTTAGAAGAATTTCTAAACGGAATAAAGGAGAATGTGTGCATCTTCGGACTGAGGAGAATAGGAAAGACGATACTGATAAGGGAATTCGTGAAGAGGCATAAAGAAATAAAGTCTATCTATCTAAATTTTGAATTTCTGTTCTCAGTGCCAATAGAACTTTCACAGAGTTTCATACTTGAATCTGCGAAATGGTTCTTTGATAAGGAGTTAGAGATATATGACCTCGTGGCTTTACCTGGGGGAGAAGTAGTGAAAAAGCTATTACGAGAGTTAGAGAAGGGGGAATCATCAAAGACGGCAGTAATAAAATTGGCATTTGAATATTTGAGAGTGCTGGGAAAGGAAGAAAAGATAGTAGTATTTATGGACGAATTTCAGGAGATTCTAAAACTTAAGAATTACAGGGAGTTGAGGAATATCCTGGGCATCTTTAGAGAATACATAAATGATGAAAACATACTATTTGTTATCTCCGGCTCTTTCCCTCACATAATGAGGGACATGATAGCGAATGGAGAAAGTCCTTTATACAACCAATTTAAAGAATTGAAACTGGATTATTTTGAAAGAGAGAGTGCTTACGAATTAATATCGAAAGTCATAGAATGTGGTGAAGAATCAAAAAGACTTACACATCAACTCACCGGAGGGCATCCATTCTATATCATTTCTATTGCAAAGAGAACCAAACTCATTCATAGAATATATGAATTGTCGGTTAATCAGACAACGATAAAGAGAGCTTTTCTTATAGAAACTCTATATCCAGAAGGAGGAATATACAAGCACTGTAGCTATTTGCTCAATACAGTTCTTTCATTGGCGAAATATAAAGCTCCTTTGATAGGCATACTGAACACGCTTCTCAAAGAGGATGGTCTTACACAATCGAAGATTGCAAAGAGGATAAAGGTTTCACAAGGAGAGGCAAGGCTCTACACTTCTGAATTAGAAAGGCTGGATATCCTCCAGAGAATTGAAGATAGATATTACATCGAGGATAAGGTATTTAAAATGTGGCTAGATTTGAGGAAAACCGCCGAACTCGGAGAGAGTCCAAGAGATAAGCCGGTGGAAATTTATCTTAAGATTCTGGAGAGGAAATATCTGAAAGCAAAGACGGAATTGGGAAAGGCAAAGGAGTCGGAAGTAAGAGAGAGATTAAGGGAAAAACTTAGGATAGAATTTAAGCCATACCTTGACAAAGGCATAGAATTTGATGGTGTCGGCATTGATGATAATTATGTCACTATTCTTGAGTTAAAATGGAAGAATAAGCCTGCCGACCTTAGAGCTATGAAAAATTTCCTGGAGAAGATAGAGCAATCGGAATTCTCAACCGAAAAGAAGAGATTAATATTCATCTCCAAATCAGGACTTACTCCAGCAGCATTGAAATTCGCTAAATCTAACGGTGTAGAGGTATTGGATAATACTCTTGAGGAGGTACGGGAAGAGAGAGTATAATGAGAAAAATAAGAGTGGGCGGTAAACACATAGGTGAAGAAGAACCATGTTTCATCATAGCGGAAACGGGCTCGAATCATAACGGTAGCTTAGAGCAGGCGAAGAAATTGATAGACGTTGCTGCTGAAGCTGGAGTGGACGCTGTAAAATTTCAGATTTTTAAGGCTGAAGAATTATATTCAAAATACACGCCCGAATTCAGTTATTTTAAAGGGGTAAACACTTATGCAAATGAAACTTGATCTTGGACATATAAAAAGATTCGTTGAAGAGGATAGGTTTGTTATTTCGAATCATGCAAGGGTTAGGATGTTCCAGAGGAACATTTCGACGGATGATATTAAGGCGATTATAGCGAAAGGGGGAAATAATAGCAGAGTATCCAGATGATGAGCCATGTCCATCAGCCTTAATATTGGGTTTCAGGGGGACCTTTCCACATCATGTTGTTGCCGCAGAGTGTGAAGACCATATAAGGATAGTAACAGTTTATAACCTGACATTACGAGTTTTATAGGCTACAATATTTTTTTTCTCTGATGAGTTGCGATCTATGGAACATTAAGCCACTATAATCAGCCGAAAGCCATATATCTATATAGCCTATATATGGGCTACATAGCGAAAACAAGAATAAAACGGACAAGCCTTTATTTTTGTAACGGCCACTGAACTGATGAGTTCTTTTAGGTTGTAGCCTATACAACGCTGAAACTCAGGTTATAAACCAGAAGAAGATAAATGGATAAAATATAGAATAAGAAGGAGGTGAAAGATGAAACCAGATAGATGCAGTTTTTGTAAAGGGAAATTGTATGAGGGGAAAACGGAGTTTGTTGCAAAAGTAGGAGATGAAGTGATCTCAATCAAAGATGTGCCCGCTTATGTTTGTGAGAATTGCGGTGAGGCTTATTTCACTCCTAAGATTTCAAGAAAGATTGATGGGGTTATGAGAGCCTTCCACAACGGTAAATTATTAGCGCACCCAATCGCAGCGGGAGAAGTAGAGATTGAAAGCTTGAGGTATCAGGAAGCATGAAGGTTAGAATTGGTGATAGGCTAATAGGAGAAGGAGAGCCCTGCTTTATCATAGCAGAAGCGGGCTCAAATCATAATGGCAGTTTAGAACAAGCGAAAAAAATGATTGACGTTGCAACTGAGGCAAAAGCAGATGCAGTAAAATTTCAAATATACCAAGCAGAGAATTTATATTCAAAATACACGCCAGAGTTCAGTTATTTAAAAGGGCAGAATGTCTATGAACTAATCAAAAACATTGAAACACCAAGAGAATGGCTAAAAGAACTTGCAAGATATTGCAAAGGGAAAAATATAGATTTTTTAGCTTCTGCTTTTGATTTCGATGCTGTTGACATCCTAGATAAACATGTTCCAGCATTTAAGATCGCTTCTTTTGAAATTACTGATTTAGAATTGCTTAAATATGCAGCCGAGAAAGGGAAACCGATGATTATTTCAACGGGTATGGCTAATTTAGGCGA
Source organism: Candidatus Methanophagales archaeon (assembly GCA_029241965.1). Classification (GTDB taxonomy): domain Archaea; phylum Halobacteriota; class Syntropharchaeia; order Alkanophagales; family Methanospirareceae; genus QENJ01. The sequence goes on along the minus strand of JAPWVK010000113.1, from coordinate 17,691 downwards.
GATAGAAGATGCAGTAAATGCGATAAAATCAGTAGGGAATGAGGATATTATTTTGTTGCACTGCAATTCGTTATATCCAACGCCGGTTGAGGTTGTTAATTTGAAAGTAATAGAGACGATGAGAACAGCTTTTAAAGTTCCTGCTGGATTTTCTGACCATACCTTAGGAATCCATATTCCAATAGCAGCGGTTGCAATGGGTACTTGTGTAATTGAAAAGCATTTTACATTAGATAGAACTCTACCCGGTCCAGACCATTCTTTTGCTATTGAGCCAGATGAATTAAAAGAGATGGTGAACGGTATTAGAGATGTAGAAAAGGCAAGGGGTAGCGGAATAAAAGAAAAATCTGATTTAGAGAGCGAAGAGATGTATATAAAGGCGAGGCGGAGTATTCATGCAAGAGTAGATATTCCGAAAGGGTCAAAAATAACAAGGGATATGTTAATAATTAAAAGACCGGGATATGGAATAAAGCCAAAGTTTATTGACATTATTGTTGGAAGAGAGGCGAAAAAAGATATAAAAGAAGATGAATGGATAACTTGGGATGCTATTTAAATAATACAAACGTATTCATAGATAAGGAGGAATGAAATGGGTATAGAAATAAAAAGGAGGATGCCAAAAATTCGTGCTTTTGAGAAGCTAGGGCAGATACCATCAGAATTCTGGGAAGATAAAAAATGGGCATTAGAGCACTATGCAGAACTTCGTAGGAAGTATGCTGATATGTGGGTAGCAATTGTAAACAAGAAAGTAGTAGCATTCGGCAAAGACCTGACAGAAGAAAAAGAGAAATCTATACGAAAAGAAATAGGGAGACCTTTTGTCACGCTTTTTGTAGAAGGAGAGACGAGAATATTACTATGAAAATTCAACTCTTCTTTTCGACAGAACCTGTTATTGATGCCAAAAGTGAAGTAGAATTACATAAAGGTATCAGGCTTCTTACAGTTGTGCAGTTCACGACGGGTAAAACGTGGAGCGACCCACAAATCGCTATTGTGGATACGGGTGCACCGATTTCTCTTGTTCCACCAAAAATATGGAAGAAATGTAGTTTTGACAGCTTAGGTGAAACGGTACTCAGAGGTGTAATTCCCAAAAAGGAATGTGCCATGCCGGTGAAAGTGGCTAAAATTTGCTTGCGTTTGCTTGACCCGGAGTATGTTACGGAGGAAATAGAAACGAATGCTTACCTTGCCCAAATTGATAACATACCGTTAGTAATTGGGTTTGAGAAGTTACTTTCGGAATTCAACGTATTCTTTAGTTATTACACACAGAATGCCTTTGTTGAAGAGGTTAGATAATATAATGGTTGAGCGATGTGATAATCTGATTGATGGAAAGGTGCAAAACGAGTGGGAAAGATATTTGTAGAGGTGAAAGAAAAATAATTAAAAGACCCGGATATGGAATAAAGCCTAAGTTTATTGACATTGTTGTTGGAAGAGAGGCAAAAAAAGATATAAAAGAAGATGAATGGATAACATGAGATATGGTGTGAAACATTCTAAAATGGTGATGTAAAATGTTAGAAGGGAAACATGTGAGATTAAGACAAATCGAAGAGTTAGACCTGCCTACGCTTCGTGACTGGAGGAACTCTCCATACATTCGAGCATACACGAGAGAATATCGTCCGCTAAATATGTTGAATCAGAAGAAGTGGTTTGAATTCCTCCTCATGAATCAATCCAATATTATGTTTGCGATTGAAAAGAATGATGACAAAGAGATTATCGGATGTTGCGGTTTAACTCATATTAACTGGAAAGAAGGGCATGGGGAAGTATCTATCTACATCGGCGACCAAAACTGGCAGGAGAAAGGATATGCAACGGATGCACTTCAACTTTTACTCAATTATGGATTTTGTGAACTGAGATTACATCGTATTTATGCTATCATCTTTGGCTACAATGAAGCCAGCATAAAATTCTTTGAGAAGAACAAGTTTAAATTGGAAGGGCGACATAGAGAAGCAAGATTCTGGGATGGTCATTTTCATGATGAGTTGGTGTATGGGGTGTTAGATTATGAATATTTTGGTACGCCTGCTGGCAACAAGGGTATTTTACGTTGATGGAACTTTATATAAACGATGATAGAAGAATTGCAGCCTAAATGTAAGTGCAGAGAAAAATAGAAATAAGGAAAATGAGCAAAACAAAAATGGAAATAGATATGCCGATTGAGTTTCTCTTCCCACTTCGTGAAACTGAGGAGAGCTTTACAGAGAAGGTACGGCTATGGACATCGGGAGTTGAAAAGCTTCTGAAAGAGGGAGTCCTGTTCTGTAACTATAAATTGCGATTGTGCCCGAGGTGTGTATAAATGAAAGTTTGCTTAATAAATCCACCGGTTCAGATGAACCGTAGGTTATGGTATCCTATTGGAATTTGCTATGTGGCAGCTTCATTGCTCAAAGCAGGATTTGATGTCGAAATCATTGACGTTATTGGAGAGAATCTTTCAAGAGAGAACTTCAAAAAACGATTATCGGACTGTCATGCAGATGCCTTTGGAATCGGCGGATTGATAATGGCTTTCAACAATGCGGTTGATATTGCGCAGATGATTAGGGAAACTTATCCTGAATCCTTCATCTTTGCAGGAAATACAGTAGGATCAACGATTCCAGAGATTTTACTCCAAAATTCTCAGATTAATGCAATCGTAATGGGAGAAGGGGAAATTACAACAGTAAATTTAATTAAGGCTGTTAAGAATGGGAGAAAATTAGAAGATGTGAAAGGAATCGTCTTTAAAAATCAAAAGGGGGGTATTATTCATACCTCTCCTCAGCCACCAATTGAAAACCTAGATGATTTGCCTTATCCTGCATGGGACCTTGTCCCTCTGAACAATTATTTTGAAAATATTGGTCGTAAAGTATACCCTATTTCTTCGGTCCGTGGATGCCCTTATAACTGTATATTTTGTTGTAAAACTTTTATAGGGTACAGAGTGCGCTCACGGAGTCCTGAAAGCATTCTAAAAGAGTTAATAGAAGTTAAGAAACGCTTTGATGTCAGCTCATTTGCATTTTTTGATGATTTGTTTATTTACAACAAGAAGAGAGTGATGAAGTTTTGCGCCTTAAAGATGGAAAGTCAGGTGAGTGATTTGGAATGGGAGGCTTCAGCACGAGTAGACCTCATTAATGAAGAACTCTGTAAAGCACTAAGTAAATCACATTGTATTGAGCTCGGTATTGGATTTGAATCTAACACGCAACAAATCTTAGACTTTTATAAAAAGGGAATCACCGTCGAGCAATGCCAAAACGCTGCCGATTTGTGTAGGGAACACGGGATAAGTTTATCGGGAGCGTCATTTTTGATTGGTGCTCCTGATGAGACCTATAACACAGTTAAAGCATCAGTTGACTTTTGTAAAAAGAATAGGTTGAGATATGAACCTCACTTCGTTACTCCATACCCACAAACTGCTTTGTATGATTATGCTTTACAAAAGGGGCTTATAAAGGATGAGCTTGAATATATAAGAAAAATATCCAAGATTGGGAACACAAATTATTTAGCTGTTAATTTAACGGATAATTTCACTGATGAGGAATTGTATGCTTTAAGAAAAAAGTCAATTTACTTCCCTGCCACGCCATATAAAACGGTGAAGTTTTATATTGGCGAAGGAATAAAAATATTGAGAAGGGATGGTCCGCTTGAACTGATTAATAAAACTAGACGTCATTTGCCCCAAGTTTTTGAGGTGATAATAAGTCCAATACGTCCACCAAAAACAGAAAAATATTCAAACGAGTGGGATTAATGAAATGGCTACCAAAAAAACGAAAAACGTAGTAATTTGGGGTTTTGATTCTGAAAGTGCCGCCCAAGCCATTAATATACTCAAAGAGAAGAATATTATTGATGTCAAGGCATGGATAGGGAGTGCACCTGAATGTACGCATGACATGATTAGTTTTTTAGTTGGTGATTTCAAAAAAGATTTGTATCATGGAAGTGCTCAGAATATATATGATGAAATTTTTCGCAGCTCAACTTACCAATTCATGGATATGATGTCAAGGCATTCGTTTTATGCAGAGAAATCGTTTCATGATTATTTAAATATTTTTAATATGCAATTTGATTTGTTTTCAAATTTGTTGACAAAAAATAATATTGATGTTGTATTGTTTTCTAATTTACCCCATGAGGGACCAGATTTGGTTTTGTATAAGATTGCCAAGAAACTTAATGTCAAAACTATCATGTTTTATCAAACGATGTTCCCAAACAAGTTTTTTTATTTGTTTAACGTAGATGACTTTGGTAAATTCAATGAAATTGAACCAATTGGTGAAATATCAAACTTAAAAATTGAAAAAAGACATGAAAAAAATCTTTTTTACATGGCTGATATGAAGCAGTACAGATATGAATTTTTCTCATTACAAAGCGGGTCATTTGGAAGTTTTGTGCTTAGTTTATTATTTAGTTTATTTAAGAGAAAAAACTATCTGGTGCTAAAGGGGTTTTTGCAAAGATACTTTAAATATAACGTATCTAAAAATGATTCGCCACTACAGTCAAAACATCAAATTGATCTTACAAATAAATGTGTATATTCTCCGCGCATTATTTATTCACTTGTTAAGGATTTATTCATGCGTTTTAGAAGTTTTTCAAAGCGATTTTTACAAAGATATTCTAATTACAGAGAATCCAAAAAAAACTTATTGAATATTTTAACCAAACAAATCGACTTAACCAAAAAATTCGTCTATTTCCCACTCCATATGCAGCCTGAGCTTACAACATCAGGTCTTGGAGGCATCTATGTAGATCAATTGCTGGCGATCGAAAGATTATCTAAGATTATCCCAGACGATTGGTGTATATATGTGAAAGAAAATCCTAAGCAAACAGAATTAATGAGGGGAAAATGGTTTTTTGCGAGATTACGCTTGATTAAAAATGTAAAGGTTGTTCCACCCGATTTTGACACCTATTCCCTGATAAAAAACAGCATTTTTGTTGCCACCATTACTGGAACCGCAGGTTGGGAAGCAATCAGCGGCGGTAAAAATGTACTTGTTTTTGGCAATCCCGAGTATAAAAGTTTGCCAGGAGTTTTTTCGTATGATGAAGATTTCAAATTGGAAGATATTTTAAATTACAAAATCAACCATGATGAGTTGGAAAGAGAATTAAATCTACTGCTCTGTAAAGCTGGAGATGGAGTAATTGATGAATCTTATTCAGTTATGGTTGAAAATTTTGACATTACAGATAACGCGTTAAGCGTTGCAACTTTTATAGAGAGACTGATAAAATGAGGTCAACATGAAAGTACTGATATATATGCCATTCAGCGCATGGATTCCGCATCTTGCAACTGATCTGGAGATTGCAGCCAAACATATTAATAATGGTGACGAAGTGCACATCATTCAATGTTCAGGCGATTTGCCTTCTTGTGAACCCAATCCAAATCATTTCAAATTAAGTTGTATTTTATGTAAATCAAGGCGTGATAAAGGATTAAATCTTATTAAATTGCCCAGGCAAAATCGACACGAACTTGCTTTAAATAATTTCATTATAGATTTGGATTTGCCTGATTTTTCATCTATGCAAGAGTTGAAAGCGTTTGAAGTTGATAATGCTGATATTGGAATGGCAGTCGCCTCCACGTTGATCAGTATGGTTCGTGAGCCAAATCCAAACTTGAGTCAATATAAGAATTTTATCAATAAAAATCTATTGATGTCAATAGCAGTTTATGATGCAATCAAACATCATCTGGAAGAAATTAAGCCAGATGTCTTTTATTTGTTTAATGGCAGATTCGCAGCATTAAGACCTGCCCTTCGAGCCGCCCAAAATCTCGGCATTAAAACATTCGTTCATGACCGGGCTGGCATTTTGCAAAGATATATATTGATTGAGGATACTTACCCCCACGATATTGAATATCAAAAAGACCAGATAGAAAAATACTGGAATGATGAGCGCCCTCACAGTGAAAAAGAAGAAATGGCAAGGCAGTGGTTTGAAGACCGACGAGGGGGAAAGGACCAAAGCTGGTTTTCATTCACCAAATCCCAAAGGAAGGGGAATTTACCAGAAAGTTTTGATTCATCGAAGAGAAACATTGCAATCTTTATTTCCTCAGAAGATGAATTCGAAGCTATTCCGGGCTGGCAAAATCCAATTTATAAAAATCAAAATGATGCAATTCATGCCATGATAAACGCTGATATTGATAAGAATATCATGTTCTATGTTAGAATTCATCCCAATTTGAAAGGCTTGAAAAATGCCCAAACGCGAGAGTTAGCTAGATTAAAAGCGCCAAACCTGATCACTATTCCTGCTGATGCTAAAATTGACTCCTATGAATTGATGGGGGCATGTGAAAAAGTGATCGTTTTCAGGTCGACTATGGGTATCGAGAGTACTTTCTGGGAAAAACCATCCATTCTTATTGGGAGAGCGGTTTATGAAGATTTAGGAGGATGTTATATCTCTAAAAATCATGGTGAAGTCGTAAGTCAGATTAACCGCCGTTTAAATCCCGCTCCAAATCTGGGCGCTCTAAAATATGGGTATTGGCAGTCTGTTTATGGACTACCGTATATATACTACAATCCGGAATCAGTCAGAGGTGGCAAATTTATGGGTGTGTATCTAAAAAGTCCTGTGGTTGACCGATTAAAAGATAAAATTTTGGCAGTGGACTGGCTTTCACGGCTTATAGTCAATCTTGCTTATTTCATCCGAAAATGGACCTGGAAAATACGCCGAACTCGCTGAGCTATTTACAGTGGTAGTAGTGAGATTTTTCATTGTATATAAAGTATAACTTCCCTCTATTTAAAGACACGGATTTACACTGATTTACGCGGATTTATTTTAGTTTAACCGTGTTGATTCTTATCATCTGTGTTAATCTGCGTTAATCTGTGTCAATAATTTATTTTAGAGAAATAGAAATTGTTGGAAAACTATAAATACTTCTAAAACAATGTTTACACCAATATGATTAATTTATATTCAATCTGGCAGATACTGGTTGCATTTGAGATAGTCCTTTTTTTATCCTATACTTTAATTATGTACATATTTTCAAAGAAAAAAGTAGAACTGCCTGAAATTGATTATTTACCAACAATAACACTGCTCATACCAATGTACAATGAAGAGAAAATAATAAAAGAAAAAATCGAAAACACGTCTCAACTCGATTATCCCGAGGATAGATGGGAAATTATATTGTTGGACGATCATTCCACGGATAATTCAAAAGACATTTCATCAAGGACAATACAAGAAAAATCATTGAATGCGCGGGTAATTGAAAGTAAGGGAGGAAAAGGAAAAGCAAGAGCCTTAAACTGGATTTTCCCTTCCTTAGAAAGTGAAATAACCGTGATATCCGACGCCGATGCCCTGCTGAAGGAAGATTCATTATTACGAATATCAAAAACTTTTGCAAATCCGAACATCGGAGGAGTTACCGGAAAAATAGTTATAATTTCTGACAAAACCAGACTGTCTAAGTTACAGGAAGATTCGTATAGATTTTATTTTGATATCTGGAGACTTGGTGAAAGTAGAATTCAATCGGTTTCAGTGTGTAATGGACCATTAATGAGTTTCAGGACGGATTTATTAAAGAGAATAAAGATTGACCCCAATGCGTATGCTGATGATTCGGATATGCTTTTTAAAATAATCAGATTAGGTTATCGGGTAATATATAATCCGGATGCAATTGTATATGAACGTGTTCCATTGAGTGTAAAAGGACGGATCATTCAGAAAATGAAACGAATAAATGGTTTAAGAAGAGTATACATGAACAATCTTGATATGCTTGGAAAAGGACTTTTTGGAAAAATTATCTATCCTTATGCGCTCATGACACATATTATTTCTCCGACAATTATTTTATTTATCGTTCTTCTTTACCCCCTGATCGTTTTACAAAACCCTTTGTTCTTAGGATTTTTGCTATTTTTCTTTATACCTAAAATAGGTGGAACGTTATTATCTTTTATGATAACTCAATTCATAATGAATTTTTCATTTCTTGTCCCAACATCAGGCTCCTGGAAGGCAGTTGAAGATGCGAGATATCGTTTAAAATAATAGTTTCGAGTAATAACGAGGAGATAATAATAGAGGAAAACAATGTCAAAAATATTTGAAATAGCCTTTCAAGCTATCACTGATATAGACTAAATCATCATCGTTTATATACTGATGCATACCGAAATGCAATCCATTCTTTCCAACATATTCGGCTACTGGAAATTGACCCGATTGATAATTTAGGAATTTGAATGCTTTATGTTGAGTCGGCAAACTTCCAAATAATGTTTTACATTGAATACCTTTAGATTCCAAGTAGTTGTAAAGTCTATCACGATCATATTTTTCATCTTTCAGAACCAACGGGAAAGCATGAGGGCTTATTTTCTCATGCTCTTCTTCTTTGATAAAATAGCAATAATCTGATAGTTCTTTGGTCAATTCAAGTAACTTATATAAATTATTTTTGCGTTTGTCGAAGTTTTTCTCAAAGAGTTCGATGCCTTCAAGCCCGAGAGCAGCTTCCATGTCATTCATCTTCGAATTGAAACCGACACGCTGGAAATCGAAGTATATGCTGTCTGGAGGACGCCCATGTGATTTTACCGATCTGACCACATCAGCTATTTCATCATCATCGGTGGCAACGATACCGCCTTCCCCACAAACTATCTGATGTGCGGTATAAAAGCTAAATGTTCCCATATCCCCAATTGTACCAACCACTTTGCCTTTATAGGTAGCTCCATGCGCTTCACATGCGTCTTCTATAACCATCAAATCATACTTTTGAGCAATTTTCAGAATAGAATCCATGTCGCATGGTTTTCCCATGGTATGAACAACCATAATAGCTTTAGTCCTATCAGTGATAGCCGCTTCAATCTTATGAGGATCAATATTGAGGTTTTCCAACTCGATGTCAACGAACTTAGGGATAAACCCTGCGGCTAAGATTGAATTCGGAGTGGCTACAAAGCATAATGCTGGCGTGATAATTTCGTCTCCCCTTTTTGCGCCAAAATCATATAATGCCGCGCAAGAGCAAATATTCGCATCCGTGCCTGAACTCGTAGCAATGGCATGTTTATACCCGAAATGTGCAGCGAATTCCTCCTCGAATTCCTTTACATTGTCTCCTTCTGAAGCCCAATTCTTATCTATAACCCGCTGTAAATATTCCTTTGCTATGTCTCCTATTACCAGTTCGCCAAAATTTATTCGCATTTTTTATCTCCTATTCATTTTGATCTCTGACTATATTTAAAGGTATCACTTTTTAGTAGATCAATTGCTTTCTCATATCTCTCTGGTGTTCCGATATCTATGAATTCGCTTTCTGTTAAAAAGCCATAGCATCTATTTTCATCAATGATTTTTGGGAACAACTCATACTCCAGCGAGAACCTGTTTTGCTCAGGCATAAAAGAAAAAATATCCTTTTCCATAAGATATACTCCGGCATTTATTATGTTTTCGCTTCCGTCAGTCACCTTCTCCTCGAAGTCTGTTATTCTTTGTGAATCATCTAAGGCGACACTTCCGTAATCTTCAGCCGTTTTTGAACGCACCAAAACGAGAGAGAGCAAAGCCTTCTTTTCACTGTGGAAATCAACAAAACTTCTGAAGTCTACGCTACAGATTGAATCTCCGTTCATGACCATAAAAGGATTGCTTCTAATCAGTGTTTTCGCTTTCTTTAACGCTCCACCTGTTCCCAAAGGTTCTTCTTCTTCTGAAAATACGATGTTATAATCTTCCTCACAACCAAAATGGTTTTTTATCAGCTCTTTTATCTGCTCTTTCAGATAGCCAACACTTAGAATTATATTTTTAAACCCATACAATAGAAGATTGTCTATTAGAATATCCAGGAATGCCTTTTTCCCTATTTTTGCTAATACTTTCGGCTGACCGAAAACAACTGGTCTCAGCCTCTTACCTAATCCTCCACAGAGGATTACAACATCAATTTCTTCTAAATCATACATATTCTCTACCGTTCCCATCATCGATTTCCTTTACACTTCGGTATTTTTGACATGATATAAAAAATATAAACTTATTGCTATGATAAGGATAATAAAAGTAACAAGATTTGCTACAACAATGATAAAATCCTGTAAATGAATTCCATACAATATCCATAAAAAAACTCCCACGCTGAACTGAAATAACATGGGAAAGCTCACATCCTCGACAGATTTTGTGCGATACATTTTTATCGCCTGTGGCACAAATCCGAACATCGTCAGAAGTGCAGCCGCAGATCCGATTATATGCCATTGCATACTATCAAAAATTATCTGGTGGTGCATAATATATTATCTGACTACCTAAATTCTCGAATTTGAATGGCACATATAATAACTCTTTCAATTTCTCTTTCACTTTAGGCTGGTCTTCGGGCGCTACAAAAAACAGTATGAACCCACCACCACCAGCACCTAATAATTTCCCACCCAAAGCTCCTGCTTCTAAAGCAGTTTCATAGATTTTATCTATCTGTGGTGTTGTAATCTTAGTTGTCAAACTTCGCTTAATCATCCAGGTTTCGTGCATAAGTCTACCAAAATCGGTGAGGTCCGAGCTGTTGCCATTGAGAATACTCATGGCTTCATCTACCATTTCCGACATTCTACGCAACTCATTTTCCTTCTTGGGCGTTTTTTTTATCTGCTCACCTGCGATTTCCGAGGCGATCCTCGCAAAACCGGTAAAAAAAAGCAGCAGATGCTCCTGAAAAAGTTGTAGTTTTTCTGCATTTAACGTTATTGGCTGAACTTGTATGTGTTGCTCACCGCCGAATTCAATTTTATTAAATCCTCCGAAAGCGGCAGTTGTCTGATCCTGTGACCCAACATTCTCTTTTATTCTATCCTGCTCTATATGTATTGCCTCTAAGGCTAACTGTCTTTTGGTTACCATTTTGCCTTTTAAGGCGTACAGCGCATTAAGCAGGCATACGGTAAATGCCGAACTGGAACCAAGACCAGTCCTTGCAGGTAAATCAGCGTCATGGTGTATCTCAACTCCACGGTCGTCCCAATTCATAAACCTGAGTGTTTCCCGGACTGATGGATGTTGTATTTCAGAAATATCTTTGACCATTTCATGCTTAGAATAGACTATGCGATACTTGTAATCGAAGAATGGTGGAAGATACCGAAGGGTGATATAGCAATACTTGTTTATTGAAGTTGCAAGCACTGCTCCTCCGTGTTCATTATACCATACCGGATAATCTGTTCCTCCGCCGAAAAAGGATATTCGAAATGGTGTTCTGCTTATTATCATATAAAACCCCCTCCAGAAATTTAGTTTAGACAAACTTCCTGTGAATTTCATCTTTAAGCATCTCCTCAATGTGTTCTACAACCTTAGGACCAAACTTTTCTCTGATCATTTCTATGTAATCTGGATTATTAAAGTATTCCTTAAAGGCATTATCTCGGAAACGTAGAACTTCTGCAGCTGATAAATGTTTTGTTGGTAACGGTAATGTATCCTCAGAATATTGTGCATATCCCTGCCATTGTTCTGGCAATTTAATGCCTTCCCGCAAGGCATCTTCGTATAACTGAGAACCGGGGTAGGCCATAGCTGTATAAAAGTTTACGTATTCAAAATTAAACTCCTTCGCCATATTCAAGGTTTCTTGCATCGTTTCAAAATCATCCTCGGGAAGACCAAATATAAAATTACCAATGATGTGAATCCCGGCGGCATGTGTCATCTCAACAGCTTTTTGTATTTTCTTATGGGTAATTCTTTTGGAAACGTCCTGACGAACTTTCTTGTTTGCCGATTCAATCCCAAAAGCAATCCAATTGAAACCCGCTTGTTTCATTTTCTTCAATAGAGGCTCGCTGACTGTATCAACCCTTGCATAAGCCCACATATTCAAATCATAGCCACCTTCGATGATGAGGTCGCAAATACGCATAACACGGTCTTTTCTAAGGACAAACAACTCATCAATAACCTTAAAGTTTCTTATATTATAATTCTTTACAAGAAAGTCTATCTCCTCTACTACTTTTTCTGGACTGCGATAACGGATGCCGGGTTTACCATTGTAGAGTGCATGGATATTACAATAGCTACAATTGAAGGGGCACCCTAAACTCGTGTAGATGACTCCATAGGGCTGCCTCTGGTCAATATGGTCGAAACAGTGCCAATTGTGAGCTCGGTACTTATCCATCGGTAGAAGGTCCCATGCGACAAAAGGAAGTTCGTCAAGATTCTCGATTAATGGTGGCATGGGATTTGATATTACCTTGTCATCTTTAATATACCAGAGACCTTTAATTTCATAATCTCTCTTATCTTCGCCTGCCTTCAACACTTCCAAAAGTTGTAGGATGGTATAAAAACCTTCTCCCGGACAAACAAAATCAACCTTTTCCTCTCTTAGAGTTCGTTCAGGAAGCGCTGATGGATGAAGACCGCCAAGGATTGTTTTGATATGCGGCGCTTTCTTTTTCAGTGCCGTGAGTGTTTCGTTCACAGCCGTCATCTTAGGAGTGGAAGATGCAGAAGGATTTGCTCCAAGTACAATAATGCCCGCCAGAAGGGGGTTATATTCGGCAATCTTCTCTGCCACGTGCCCAGGACTCCAATTTTCTGCCTCTGCATCTACTATTTTTACCGAGTATCCATATTCTCGAATGAATCCCGCGAGCAACCCACACCAAAGGGGAGGCTCAATTCCAGAAAGTGAAGAGCCTAACTCACCATATACCTGTCCCCGACCACCAGCGTTAACTAATAACAAATCCAGTTCTTGTGTCATAAAAAATCTCCTAAATGTTAGAAAATTGATTTATTCTTATAACCTGATACCCTTTTATCAGTTCTGCAATGCCCTGCTGTAATGAATAATCATGCTTGAAGCCGGTGGCTTCAATCTTTTCGTTGCTCACAATATAATCTCTTTTATCCGGGTCTTCTCCTACTTCGGCTTCTACAAAATAAAAATCAGGAACCTGTTTCTTAATCTCCTCACAGAGTTCCCATTTGCTTAGATTGGCATCACTTAATCCGACATTGTAGGGCTCGTCTTTCATCTTATCGAAGTTTTCAAGGCAGTGAATAAATGCTTTAGCTACATCACGGATGTGTATATAATTCCTCTTGAAATGAGATTCAAAAAGAACTAAAAATCTATCTGTAACTGCCCGGTAAGTGAAATCGTTAACTAAAAGGTCTAAACGCATGCGTGGGCTAATCCCAAATACCGTGGCAAGTCGCAGGGTGATACAATTGCCAGCTTCCAAAACTATCTTCTCTGCCTCCACTTTTAAGCGGCCATAGAGAGAAACGGGATTAAGAGGGGTTTCTTCAGTGCAGTAAATTCCCTTCTGCCCTATTCCATATCCACTATTCGTGGTAGGGAAAATGATTATCTGATCTTTGCTTCGCAACTCTAATATCATCTTGATTGCATCAAAGTTGATGGTTCGCGCTTCAACTGGTTTTTTGGCACAAGCAGGCATACTAACAATGCATGCCAGAGGGAAAACTGCATCAACATCTTTTAAACATTTGGAAATAAGTTCTTTATCTCTTGCATCTCCACGAATAACAGTTAATTTCTCATCATGGCAGCAATCTAACAGCGAAGTCTGGTTATACAAAAAATTATCTACAACGATTACTTCATGCCCTTTTTTTAGTAGCGTGGGAACTAATATAGACCCAATGTATCCCGCTCCTCCAGTAACCAATATTTTCATTTTATCTTTCCTCCTACGGATTGGAATAGAGGTCTGCTACCTCTATCAGTAGAGTAGACCTCCCGTCTCTCCTCTCCAGAGCATGGTTGTATGCAGGAACTATCTCTTTACTTTCTGTTAGTTTTATGACTTCTACATTTTTCAACATGCACTTAAACGCTTCTGTGTAATCCGAGCAATGCTGTATCCCTGGATAAAGCGGGTTTGTGCTCCCAATTGCTGTTCTGATAATTACTTTAGGTTTAAATCGTCCACATGACATTTCCTCTATCTTGTCCAGATGATTCACCAATTGATTTGTAGCTATTACCAAAAAATCCATCCTCGGATAGATTGAAACGGGTATATAACCTTCTAAGGATAGCCCAATAGACATTCCCATTTGCATGTCCTCAATTAAAGGAAGTTCTACCTTCTTCGAATTTGGTACCTCCTGAAGCGATGAAGACATGATGCTGCCGGGATAAACTATATTTTGACCCAGAAATATGACCCGCTCATCCTTAGTAAGCAGCTCCATAGCTCGGGTTAGCTCATCTTTGTATGTCAAAATACCACCCACTCTCCCACTCCCTGGTGCGGATACACTCTCTGATATTTGTACCTTATAACTTTTGGCTCAACTTCGCTTTTGCCCCATACCTCTTGGGTTGGCGTATTAACGCTCAGCTCGTTATCCTCAACTACCCAGACGATTGGTAAACTGTGCCTTGCCGCATATTTCATAGACTCATGGACAACCCCCATCTCAGCACTCATGTCCCCCATAAATACCCATACCTTATTTTTTGACCCCTTTCTCTTCAAAGCCATGGCTACGCCAACTGCAATTGGCGCTATGCCACCCATAATAGCTGATGTAAAGAATTTATGTTCTTTACTCATGATATGTATGCTTCTGTTCTCGATTATCTCGTTCTTTAGCCATCCTCTGTTTATCCCTTTGAGCAGCGCATGATAATGACTTCTGTGCGTTGAAAATACCCAGTCATCCTCCTTAACTTCCTTGAAAATTTCTATCAGAGGCTCTTCGCCACCAACTGATAAATGTACCGGAGATCTTATCATCTTATCAAGAAACAACTGCTTTATCTCTTCTTCAAATTCTATTAAATCTTCTTTATTCATATCCTCTCTCTTCCCTCTTTTTTATTGTTATAAAGTATTATATTTCTTTGGTAAAGCTTTCTTTTTTAAAGAAAGTTTTTTTTTAAACCATTCATAAGTCCTCCCCAGACCTTCCCTCAAATTTATCTTCGGTCTCCAACCCAACGCACTCATTTTACTTACATCTAATAGTTTATTCGGCATACCATCTGGTTTGGTTTCGTCAAAAATCAATTTACCATCAAACTCCGTAACCTCTTTTATCATCAATGCCAGTTCCTTAATAGAAATATCTTTACCATAACCCACATTAATTATTCCCGGTTGATTATAATTGTTCATTAAAAATAAACACGCATCGACAAAGTCATCAACATAAAGAAACTCCCGGCGTGGAGTCCCGGTGCCCCAGATCGTTACTTCCCCCTTTTTCCCTGCCTTTGCTTCGTGAAATTTACGAATAAGGGCTGGAATCACATGCGAAGTTTTTAAGTCAAAATTGTCACGTGGACCATAGATATTCGTCGGGATAACGGAGATAAAATTAGTATCGTGTTGCTTGTTATGTGCCTGGCACATTTTTATTCCCGCGATTTTTGCAATAGCATAAGCCTCATTGGTCGGTTCCAGTGAACCGGTTAGCAAAGCTTCTTCATTCATCGGTTGTGGGCAAAACTTGGGATAAATACAAGAACTACCCAGAAAAAGTAATTTCTTTACTTTTGCTTCCCAAGCAAAATGGATTAAATTGGCTTGTATTTGCAGGTTCGTGTAAATAAGATCGGCAGAATAGGCTATATTTGCAAGAATCCCACCTTCCTCAGCAGTAGCTAAAAAAACATATTCTGGCTCTTCCCGTAGAAAAAATTTACGCACATCATTCTGATTGGTCAAATCGAGTTGCGAGAGGGATTTAGTAATGAGGTTATCGAAACCTGCTGTTTTCAGATATCTAATCAGAGCGGCGCCAATCATCCCCTCGTGTTCAGCAATAAATATCTTAGCATCTTTATTCATCATGGTATCTTTTACCTTCCACCATCTCTTTTACATCATGCATCTTCATATTTTCTTGTGGAAATCTGTGCAATCTTGTGGTTCCATTTATTATTTGACTTGCGGTATGTAAATCTTTTGAGACATATTTTGGTTTTATATTCATCGTCGCATTTTTTTTCGATTCATCATTACCATGACCAGTAAGCACCAATATGGTTTTACAGCCTGCTCTATAACCCGCTTCTACATCAATTAACTTATCCCCTATCAGAAAAGACCGTTTCAAATCCAGGTCCAAATCCTTTTCTGCTCGTTTTAACATCCCCGGCTTGGGCTTTCTACAATCGCAATCCATTCTATATGCTTCTATCTTCGCTTCGGGATAGTGTGGACAATAATATATCGCATCAATATAAGCCCCTCTCTCTTCTAATTCTTTTTCCATCGCACTATTGTATATCTCTACGTCCTTTTCTTGATAATATCCTCTTGCCACTCCAGATTGATTCGACACTACAACAACTTTAAATCCATTTTCATTTAACAATCTAATAGCGTCAGCAGATTTTGGAATTAGCTTTAGTTGGTCTATTCTATGTGCATAATGTGGAGGGTCTTGTGTTATAACTCCATCTCTATCAAGAAAAACTGCTTTATTCATTTTCCATTCCCAAATAGTTCTTTCTCAACTAAATAACAGATAATATGTCCAATCATGATGTGAGATTCTTGAATATGTGGTGTATTATCTGAAGGAACAGTGATTAAATAGTCAACAAAATCCTTCAGCTTATCTGCTCTTTTGCCAGTAAACGCTACTGTAACAGCACCCATCTTCTTACCCGATTTTAAAGCCCTGATCACATTTAATGATTCACCACTTGTGGTAATACCAATTAAAACGTCTCCCTTCTCAGCAAATGCTTCAATCTGCCTTTCAAACACTTTATCATAACCATAATCGTTTGAAACCGCCGTTAATATCGAGGTATTTGTATTGAGAGCAATAGATGGAATAGCCTCTCTTTCCATACAAAACTTACTTACAAGCTCACAGGCTAAATGTTGAGCATCTGCAGCGCTTCCCCCATTTCCAAACCAAAGAACTTTTTTATTTTTTTTATATGCCACAATAATCTCTCCTGCTGTATCATTGATAACATCAATGTATTTATCATTATCAATAATCTCCTTTTTAGGCGCTATACTTTCTTCTATTTGTGTTTTAATCTCATTTTTAAAATTATAAACATTTCCTTCCATATTTATCGCTCTCCCCTTCTCCTATTCTTTTGAAATAGATTTAATCTTTCATGAGATCCCCATCTCATTAAACACTTTCTCAAAACCTTTCTCCCAGGTATAATCTCGCAATGCTCTTTGCCTCCCGGCTTTTCTAATGGACTCAGCTTCAATAGGATTCTCCAAATAATACTTTATCTTATCCACCAACTCAGGAACATTTCGATATGTCTCGATTTCTTTTCCTATTTTATACAACTGCGCTATTTCATCAGAATATTCTGTAAGATAAAATGCACCGCTCATTGGCGCTTCAAAATCCGTTCCTTTTATGCCTTTCGGCGCCTTGTTAAAATCAATATTAAAATCCACCATGTTTACTTCAAACCTGTTTAGAAAAAATGTGCCACCTACATTTTCAGTGAATTTACGAGGCGTGTTTCCTCTTTAAGTAACTCACTCCTGCCAATTTTCTTCAAAGTATCCGTTATCGCCTTCGTTACATTGAGGTACCATGTCTTTGTTT